>NZ_JBHWEL010000005.1:168764-223332 GCF_042734135.1 Streptomyces sp. NPDC059668
GCCCCCCCCCCCCCCCCCCCGGCCCCCCCCCCCCCCCCCCCCGGACGGGGGGGGGGGGGCGCCCCCCCCCCCCCCGTCGCCGCTTCCGCGGCGGAAGACCGCGTGGCCGTGTCCGGCTTGCCCATGGAAACCGATCGGTTTACTCTGGCCCGGTTAGGTAAACCGATCGGTTTCTCATTTTCGGGAGTTCCCATGACATCCATCGAAGGTTCGGTCGCCCTGGTCACCGGCGGCAGCCGGGGCATCGGCCGTGCGCTCGTCCAGGGCCTGTACGAGCGCGGCGCCAAGAAGGTGTACGCCACCGCACGCGACCCGCGGACCGTCACCCACCCCGACGCGGTGCCGCTGGCCCTGGAGGTGACCGACCCCGCGTCCGTCGCCGCGGCCGCCGAGCAGGCGCAGGACGTCACCCTCCTGATCAACAACGCCGGCGCCTCCGTGAACGCGAACTTCCTGGAGTCCCCCGTCGAGGACGTCCGCCGCGAGTTCGAGACGAACTTCTACGGGCCGCTCCTCGTCACCCGCGCGTTCGTCCCGGTCATCGAGCGCAACGGCGGCGGCCACATCCTCAACGTCCACTCGGTGCTGTCCTGGATCGGCCTCCTGGGCTCCTACAGCGCCTCCAAGGCCGCCTTCTGGTCCCAGACCAACTCCCTGCGCCTGGACCTGAAGCCGCGCGGCATCGAGGTCACCGGACTCCACGTCGGCTATGTCGACACGGACATGGCCGCGCACGTCGACGCACCGAAGTCGTCGCCCGACGCCGTCGCGGCGCAGGCCCTCGACGGCATCGCGTCCGGCGCCTTCGAGGTCCTCGCCGACGACCTCACCCGGCAGGTCAAGGCCCAGCTCTCCGCGGACGTCGCCGCGATGTACCCGCAGCTGCAGGCCTGACCGGGCGGACACGCCCCGGACCGCCGCTCAGACCGGCAGCAGGCGGCCGATCAGGTCGCCGAGCTGCCGGGCGTTGCGGCACTCGTGCATCTCGACGAGTCCGGCGTACTCGGGGGCGGCGGAGTCGCCCGTGCCCCACTGGGACCGCTGCTCGGGGTTCAACCAGTAGACGCGCCGGGCCCGTTCGCACAGGTGCCGTACGGCCGGGAGGTTCGGGTCACCCATGTTCGTACGGGCGTCACCGAGGACGAACACGGTCGAGCGCGACCCCACCGCGTCGGCGTACCGCTCGGTGAACTCGCCGAGGGCGACGCCGTAGTCACTGCTGCCGTGCCAGCCCGTGAGCGTGGCCTCCGCCCGGATCCGGGCACCCAGCCCCTCCGGGTCGGCCGCGCCGTGCACCAGCAGCCCGGTCACCTCGTCGATCCGGTTGACGAAGGCGAACACCCGGACCTTGCTGAACTGGTCGTGCAGCGCCTGCACCAGCAGCATCGTGAAGTCCGAGAAGCCCGACACCGACCCCGACACGTCGCACAGCAGCACCAGTTCGGGCCGGACGGGCCGCCGCCGGCGCAGCACGGGCCGCATCGGCACCCCACCCGTCGACAACGAGGCGCGCAGCGTCCGCCGCAGGTCGATGGAGCCCCGGGCGGCACGACGGCGGCGGGCGGCGAGCCGGGTGGCCAGCTTGCGCGCGAGCGGCTGAACGACCGCGCGCAGCTCAGCGAGCCGGTCCCGGCCCGCGAACAGGAAGTCCACCCGGTCGACCGTCGAGGCCACCGCCCGCCGGGCGATCTCGTCCCTGCCGCGCCGCTCGGCGACCCGGCGCCGCGCCTCGGTGGCGACCAGGGCGCGGAAGGCTTCGATGCGCCGCCGGATCTCGTCCTCCAGCAGCCGGTCGGTGAACCCCGCGGCGCCGGTCCGTGCCCGGACGTCGTCACGGGCGCGCGCCAGCAGGGTCTGCGGCCGCAGCCGGTCGAGCGTCTGGTACGAGGACCAGCCGTCCGAGCCCGGCGAGGAGCCGTATCCGCCGAAGCCGTCCACCGCCTCCACCGCCAGCCGGGCCAGCAGCGCGTCGTCGCCGGCGGCGAGCGCGGCCGCGAGCCGGTCCCGCAGGTCCTCCCGGTCGGCGGCGGGCGCGCCGGCGCCCTCCGCGCCGGTCCCCGGCACCCCGGCGACCCGCGGAAAGTACAGATCGAAGGCCGGATCGAAGACCCGGCGCTGCGCCGTGCTGTGGAGCAGCGCGGCGGCGAGACCCTCGCGCAGCCGTTCCCGGTCCGTGAGGCCGAGCACCTCCATCGCGTGGGCGGCGTCCACCGTCTCGCCGGTACCGATCCGTACGCCGTGCGAGCGCAGCGCGCCGACGAGTTCCGTCAGCCGGCGCGTCACCCCGGCCGGCGCGTTCACATGGCGTCCAGATCGAGCTTGGCGGCCGCCTTGAGCACGTCGTCCTGGTGCTTGAGGAGCACGCCGAGGGTGTCGCGCACGACGGACTCGTCGAGCGTGCCGGCGCCGAGCGCGAGCAGGGTGCGCGCCCAGTCGATGGTCTCGGCGACCGACGGGACCTTCCGCAGATCCATCGCGCGCAGCGCGCCGACCACCCGGACCACCGACCGCGTCAGTGCCTCGTCCAGGCCGGGCACCTTCAGCCGTACGATCCGGCGCTCCAACTCCTCCTCCGGGAAGCCGATGTGGAGGAAGAGGCAGCGGCGGCGCAGCGCCTCGGACAGCTCACGGCTCGCGTTCGAGGTGAGCACCACGAAGGGCCGGCTGGTCGCGGTGATGGTGCCCAACTCGGGGACGGTGACCTGGAAGTCGCTGAGCACCTCGAGGAGCAGGCCCTCCACCTCGACGTCGGCCTTGTCGGTCTCGTCGATCAGCAGCACCTTCGCGCCGTCGCCGCGGATGGCGGTCAACAGCGGCCTGGGCAGCAGGAATTCCTCACTGAAGATGTCCGTGCGGGCCTCGTCCCACGTCTCGTCCCGGCCCGCGCTGATGCGCAGCAGCTGCTTGGCGTGGTTCCACTCGTACAGCGCCCGGGACTCGTCGACCCCCTCGTAGCACTGCAACCGGATCAACCGGGCGCCGGCCACCTGGGCGACGGCCTTGGCGAGTTCCGTCTTGCCGACGCCGGCGGGCCCCTCCACCAGCAGGGGTTTGCCGAGGCGGTCGGCCAGGAAGACGGTGGTGGCGACCGCGGGCGACGCCAGATAGCCGGTCTCGGCGAGGCGCGCGGAGACATCGTCGACGGACGTGAACAGCAACGGGGCCTCCAGTGCGGTGCGGGCGAGGGCGGGCGCACTCTGCGTACGTCACTATCCAAGCGCTTGCTCAGCCATCTGTCACGGGTGCCCCGGCGCATGTGACGACGCCCACTCGCCCCCGGTAGACCGATCGGTTTCCCCGGTGTGTTCCCGCGCGGTAACCTTCCCGTATGGCCACTACAGACAAGGCGTCCACGAGGGACCGGCTGCTGGACGCCGCGGCCGACCTCTTCTACAGCGAGGGCGTCTCCGTGGGCATCGAGGCGCTCTGCAAGACGGCCGGTGTCTCGAAGCGGTCGATGTACCAGCTCTTCGCCGGCAAGGACGAGGTCCTGGCGGCGAGTCTCGAACGCCGGATCCCCCTCCACGAGGAGCAGCTCTCGCCCGCCTCGGCGGCCGACGGGACGCCCCGTGAGCGGATCCTGCGCGTCTTCGAGCGGATGGAGTACCTGTCCAGGCGCCCCGAGTACCGCGGCTGCCCCTTCCTGGCCGCGCTGGTCGAACTGAAGGACCCCGAGCACCCGGCGAGCGTGGTCGCCGGCACGGCCAAGGGGCGCCTCCAGGAGATGTTCCGCGCCGAGGCCGAGCTGGGGGGCGCGCGTGACGCGGCGTTCCTCGCCCGGCAGTTGATGCTGGTCTTCGACGGAGCGAGCGCCCGCGCCGGGTCCCGTATCGAGACCCTGGACGACGGCCTGACCACGACGACCGTGACCCTGCTGCTGGACGCGGCGGGCGTCGCCTGACCGTCGACGGGTCGCCCGGCGGGGCGGTACGGGTGGTCGGGGTGCCGACCGCGCCCGACGCGTTCCACGGCGCCCGAAGGACCTCCACGGTGACCTGCGTGGCGGCGACCGGCGGGGCGGGGACCTGCGGGGCGGCGACGACGCCGGATCGCCGAGCGCGGTCGGTGGGGATTCCCTCGTAGCGCCCCCCGTGCCGCCTCGGTGACGACGGGGCTGTCGGGCGGGGGGACCTCCCCGGTGTCCCCGGTGTCCCCCTGTTCCCGGTGTCCCTCCGGTGGTTCAGACGACGCCGTCGGCCCGCAGGGCGGCGATGTCGGCCGCGCTCAGCCCCAGCGAGGCAAGGATCTCCTCGGTGTGCTCGCCGAGGGCGGGCACGGCCTCCATACGGGGATCGACTCCGGCGAGGTCCACGGGCGGCAGGAGCGCGGGCACCACGGCACCGGGCACCGGCACGTCGCGCCAGCGGCCCCGTTCCCGGAGAACCGGGTGGGCGAGGAACTCCTCGACGGTGTTGACGCCGGCGTTGGCGATGCCCGCCGCGTCCAGCAGCTCGCGCACCTCCCGGCTGTCCAGTGCGCGGAACCGCTCGGCCACGATCGCGTCGAGCGCGTCACGGTGGGCCACCCGGTCCGGACCGGTCGCGAAACGCGGGTCGTCGACGAGGTCCGGACGCTCCAGGAACCGCTCGCACAGCGAGGCCCACTCGCGCTCGTTCTGGATGGAGAGGAGCACGTCCTTGCCGTCGGCCGCCGGGAACGCGCCGTAGGGGGCGATGGTGGCGTGCCGGGTGCCGATGCGCGGCGGCTGGGTGCCACCGTGCCGGGTGTACAGGGCGGGCTGGCCCATCCACTCGGCCAGCGCCTCGAAGAGGGAGACCTCCACGGCGCGGGCGACTCCCTGGGTGGCACGGGTGAACAGGGCGGTGAGGACGCCCGAGTAGGCGTACATGCCCGCGGCGATGTCGGCGACCGACACCCCGGCCCGGGCGGCACCGTGTTCGTTCCCCGTCAGCGAGACCAGGCCCGTCTGGCACTGGACGAGCAGGTCGTACGCCTTGCGGTCCGCCCACGGCCCGTCGGAGCCGTAACCCGTCACGGTGCACGGGATCAGTGACGGGTGCCGCCCTTGCAGCGACGCGGCGTCGAGGCCGAGCCGGGCGGCCGAGCCGGGTGCGAGGTTCTGTACGAACACGTCGGCGCCGGCGAGCAGTTGCTCCAGGACGGCCCGTCCCTGGGCCGCCTTCAGGTCCAGGGTCAGTGACTCCTTGGAGCGGTTGAGCCAGACGAAATAACTGGACTCGCCGTGCACGGTGGTGTCGTACCGGCGGGCGAAGTCCCCCTCTCCCGGGCGTTCCACCTTGATCACCCGAGCACCGAGGTCGGCCAGTTGACGGGTCGCGAAGGGCGCCGCCACCGCCTGCTCGACACTGACGACGGTGATGCCGGCGAGCGGAAGCTCGGTCATCGGACGGACCTCCAGAGAGCGGGCGCGGAGAACGCGGCGACGCGGGTCATGCTGCCATCCTGGGCACGTGCACGGCGCCGGCGCGGACACCGGGACGCGACGACCGCACGTCGACGCCGTCGCCGACGCGGGGGCCACGCCTCACCGGCTCCGGTTCCGGTCCGCCCGGGTATCCCGGACAGGGTGTGGTCCACCGGGGCGGGGGCGTCCAATACTCGGGGCATGGACGGAAAACGACAGCTCGGTGAGTTCCTGCGGGCGCGCCGCTCCCAGGTGCGGCCCGAGGACGTCGACCTGGTGACCTACGGCGATCAGCGCCGGGTGCCCGGTCTGCGGCGCGAGGAACTTGCCCTGCTGGCGGGTGTCAGCCAGTCGTACTACGCACGGCTGGAGCAGGGACAGTCCAACGCCTCCCCGGAGGTCCTGGAGGCGATCGCCCAGGCGCTGCGGCTGGGCGAGACCGAACGCCGGCACCTGCTCGAACTGGCCGCCGGCGCCCGGCGCCGGACCCGCACGCGCCGGGCCGCGCCGGAACGGGTGTCACCGGCCCTCGCACAACTGACGGCCGCGCTGGACGACGTACCCGTCGTGGTGCTGGGGCGGCGCAGCGACGTCCTGGCCTGGAACCGCGCCGGTCACGCGCTGTACGCCGGCCACCTCGACCCGGAGGGACCGGACCGGCCGGGGGAGCGGCCGAACATGGCGCGCCTGGTGTTCCTCGACGACCACACCCGCGATCTCTACGTGGACTGGTCGGCCAAGGCCAGAGCCGTGGTCGGCGCGCTGCGGCTGGCGTCCGGCCGGTTCCCCGACGACCCGGCGCTCGCCTCGCTCGTCGGTGAACTGACGCTCGGCAGCCCGGAGTTCGCCTCCATGTGGGCGGACCACCGGGTCAAGAGCGGTGAGGCGATCGGCTACGGCATGCGGCATCCGCTGGTGGGCGCCATGCAGGTCGTCCAGCAGACGCTGCACGCCGAGGACGGCCTGAGCGTCGTCGTCGCGACCACCGAGGCGGACTCGCCGTCACGTGCCGCCATGACACTCCTCGTGCACAGCGCCGGGACCGGCCGGCACGGCACGCGACCGGTCCGGTCCCCGGAGCACACCACGGCGTAGATCGCGCCTTCCCCCTTCCGGGAACCCGGGCGTCCGCAGCTCCCGGCGCCCGGCAGCGCGGGCACGTCCACCTTCCGTCCCTGTCCACCCGTACCGCGCACGCGATGCCGTGCGCCCGAAAACCGTTGTGAAGGAAGCAGAAGGACATGAGAAACAAACTCGCCGTACTCGCCTGTGCCGTCGCCCTCGCCGTGACGACCGCGGTCACGGCCGGCACGGAGTTCTCCGCCTCGGCCGCGACGGGCCCGGCCGGGACGGGGCCGGTCGCGGCACCCCGTATCGCCGCCCACTTCGACCTGGCCCGGGGGCAGATGCCGGAGAACATCGCCCTGGAGCCCGACGGCACGGCCGACGTCACCTTCGCGGCCGCCCGCCAGGTCGCCGCCGTCGGCCCGACCGGCGCGATCCGGGTCCTGGCCACCCTGCCGGCACCGGCCGACGGCGGCGTCCACACCCCGGCGCTCGGCTTCGCCCTGACCACGGGCATCGTCCGGGCCCACGACGGCACGCTGTACTTCCTGTACGCGAGCGGGACCCCGGACCTGACCGGCGTGTGGCGGCTGCGTCCGGGCGGCACCCCGCGCCGCGTCGCGGCACTCCCCGCCGACGGCCTGCCCAACGGACTGGTCCTGGACGAGCACCACCACAGGCTCTATGTCGCCGACTCCGTACGGGGGGAGATCCTCACCGTGCCGACCGCGGGCGGTGACCCCGCCACCTGGTCCGCCGCTCCCGAGCTCACCGCGACCGGCTTCCTCGGCGTCAACGGCCTGAAGATCCACCGCGGCGCGCTGTGGGCCACCAACCTCGACCGCGGCACCGTCCTGCGCATTCCGTTCGGACCCGGGGGCCGGCCAGGACCGGTCCGCACCACGGCGACGGGTCTGGCCGGTATCGACGACTTCGCCTTCACCGGCCGCGGCGACGAGATCCTGGCGGCGCTCGACGGCCCCGGCAAGGTCGTACGCATCCGGCGCGACGGCACCTCCTCGACCGTCCTCACCGCCGCGGACGGACTGCAGAACCCGACCTCGGTCGCGCTGCGCCACGGCACCCTCTACGTCCTCAGCGCCGCGTACACGACGGGCACGGACCCCAACCTCCTGCTCGCCCCCGTACCGGGTCGCGAGGCGGGCAGCGGGGGCACGTCGCGCGGCCGCCGATGAGAGGGGCGGGTGCCGGGGGCCGGGACGACCGGCCCCGGCGTCCGCCGCCTGGGGGCTGCCGCCTGGGGCCCGCCGCTTTCGGCCCGGACGGCCTCGTCCCCGAACGCCGGAGGGGTTGAACGCCGGAGGGGTTGAACGACATGCCCTCGGCCGGAGCCGTCAGCTCGTGCCCTCATCCCCGGATCGCGCCTCTGTCTCCAGCGCGGGCCCGCGTTCCCAGCCCGTCCGGCGCGTAGGGACGAGCCCTTCGGGCGATGCGGGGGTCCAGGGGGCGCAGCCTCTTGGCGACGTACGCACCTGAACACAGCGCTCGTCGTCCTGGTGGCCCGTGGCGGGCCTGTCCGGCTCTGGCCGTGGTCCGCCCCCGCGGGCCCGCTCAGGCCGGCTGCGGGGTCAGGCGGTGCAGCCCCTTGCGGTCGTAGTAGCGGGTCATCGCCAGGCCGAAGAGCAGGGCGACGCCCGTGCCGATCGCGATCATGAGCCAGGCGCGGGCGAGACCGGCGTCGGCGCGCGCGTCGAAGTAGAGGATGGCGCGGACACCACCGCTGAGCTGGCGCATCGGTTCGAAGACGCTCAAGAAGCGGTAGAAGCCCGGGACGGCCTCCAGCGGGACGGTCGATCCGGAGGAGGGCAGACCGAGCACGATGAACACGAACATGGACACCAGCTGGCCGATCCCGCCGAAGGCCGCGTTGATGGCCTGGACGCCCAGGCCGACCGCGACGCTCGCGCAGTAGGAGTAGATCCACAGCAGCGGCAGATGGGAGGCGTCCATGCCGAGGATCGCGATGGTGGCGACCATCACCAGCGTGGTGGTCAGGACGGAGACACCGGCGGTCATGCCCATCTTCAGCAGCAGCGTCTGGGTACGGCTGACGGGCACGGTGGGGCGGCGGGTGTGCCAGGGACCGATCTCGTTGTCGGCGTAACCGAGCGCGGTGTCCACGCCGTTGTTGATGACGTTCGCGCCCAGGAACCCGGCCAGGACCAGCAGCAGTGTGTAGTAGAACGCGGTCAGACCCAGACCGCTGTGCTCACCGACGGGGTGGCCGACCCGGGTGATGACCGTCACCGGGTCGGCCAGCAGCAGACGGGTCGTGGAGTCGGTCCGCGCGGCGGCGGGGGAGGCCGTGAGCTGCTTGCCGACCGTCGACGAGGCCTGCTGGGCGGTCTGCTGGGCGATCCGGCTCGCCAGTGAGGAGCCGAGACTGCCCAGGCCCGGGTTGGTAAGCACCGTCAGGGTCGGCCGGGTCGTCGCGTCCGACGTGGTGAGCGCGGTGACGGAGGCCGTGAAGTCGGCGGGGACGACCAAGGCTCCGAAGATCTTGCCGGAGGTGAGTCCGTCCTGGAGCTGCGCGGGCGTGAGCCGTTGCCAGCGGGCTTTGCCGGAGGTGTCGGCGACGACCGCGCGGGTGAGCTGTGCTCCCAGGTTCGTCGTCTGCCCGGGCAGGGGCGAGCCCTGGTCGGTGTCGACGATGCCGATGGGCAGGTCCCGCAGGGCCCCGTTCGGATTGACGATGCCGCCCATGTAGAGGAGGGCCAGCAGCAGCGCGAGCAGCCCGCTCAGCACGGTCGGCAGCAGCCACAGCCGGGGGCGTCGCAGGAGCGTGGTCGCGCCGGCCGGGGCCGGGGCGTGGTCGGGAGCGGGCGTGCCGTCGGCGGCCATGGTCCTCCGTGGGTCGGGGGCGGCGAGGGGAGGAGGGACGGGACCCGGTGGGGGCGCCCGCAGGGCCAGGATGCTCGGCGCGGGGGCAGCGTGTTCAGCGACTCGCCGGGCACGGGTGCGGGTGTGGCTGCGGCTGCGACGAGCGCAAGGGGCGCGGGGCGCGGGGCGAGGTGTGAGGGGGCGAGCGGCGGAGCCCCGCGCGCCCCGCCCGTCGCCGTCGGTCACGTGGGAGCGGCAGCCGCCCGGCTGGACGGCGCGCGGACGGCCACCCCGGCAATGGCCGCCCCGGGATCGGCCGACCCGGGATCGGCCGACCCGGGATCGGTCGCCCCGGGATCGGTCGACGTCCGTTCACCCCCACGTCTTTGATACCGCGACCGTCCTGGGTACGGTTCCCGCACCAACCCACCCCTCCCCGGAGTCGAGACATGACCGACCGTGCCGACCAGACCATCGCCGCCCTGCGCGGCGGACACGACTACCTGACCTCCGTGGTGCACGGGCTCGCCACCGCCGACCTGACCCGGCGTTCGGGCGCGTCGGAGTGGGACGTGTCCCAGGTCCTCAGCCACCTGGGCAGCGGGGCGGAGATAGGCCACGCCTCGCTGGAGGGCGCGCTGAACGGCACCGGACCCAGGGACGGCGACTTCAACAAGTCGGTGTGGGCGCGCTGGGACGCGATGTCCCCCTCCGAGCGCGCCGAGGGCTTCGTGACCGCCGACGAGCGGCTCGTGCGCCGTTACGAGGAGCTGGACGCGCGGACCCGGCAGGAACTCCGTGTGCAGCTCGGCTTCCTGCCGGCGCCCGTGGACGTCGCGACGGTCGCGGGTCTGCGGCTCAGCGAGTTCACCCACCACACCTGGGACGTCGAGGTGGCCTTCGATCCCACGGCGGTGCTGCTGCCGGTGGCGACCGAGCCGCTGCTCGCCCAGGCCGGCCTGCTCATCGGGTTTCTCGGGAAGGCCGACGCCCTCGGCGGGCGCCACGCCCGTGTCGCGGTGCGGACGGTTTCTCCCGTGCGTTCGTTCGGGCTCGACCTGGGTGACTCGGTCGCGCTGGTCGACGAGCCCGCCGAACCCGACGCCGTACTGAGCGCTCCGGCCGAGTGGTGGCTGCGGCTCGTCACCGGCCGTCACGCCCCCGCCCACACCCCGGCCGGGGTGGACCTGAAGGGCGACGCCCTCACACTGGACGACCTGCGACGCGTCTTCCCCGGCTTCTGACCTGCGAGGTCTTCGCGGGGCGGCCCCTCAGTCGGCCTTCGGGGCCGCCCCGCTCACGGTCCTCCCGCGCCGCCCCGCCTCACGACCCGTCGCCGGGGGCCTCGGCGGGCGGCAGCAGGTCGTGCAGCTGCTCGTACCGCTGCGCGCAGGCCGTTCGGGCGATGGCCTGTGAGACGGCGTCGGCCAGCGGCCGCGAGGACTCGCGCAGCAGGGTGCGCGCCTTGTCCGTGAGCGCCACCTCGATACCCCGCTTGTCCCCGCACGCCGAGCGCCGCGTGATCAGCCCCGCGTGCTGCAGACAGGCCACCTGATAGGTCAGCCGCGTCTTGGGCCGGCCCAGCAGCTCGGCGATCTGTGTCATGCGCAGACTGGAGCCGGGCTGGTCGGCCAGCAGGCACAGGACCAGGAACTCGTCGTGCGAGACGCCGAGGGCGTCCTTGACGCGAGCGCGCAACTGCTGCTCGATCGCTCCGGCCGCCGCCAGCAGCCGCATCCACGACCGCAGTTCGGTCGGCAGCAGGCCGTCGTCGCAGCCCGACTCGTGTTCGGGCAGGTCAGCGGGGGCGAGGAAGTCGGCCATGGTGTCACAGTCTACCGGTTGTCCAAATTTGAAGAACGGGCTAGCCTGTGATCGTCCAAATTTGGATGACTCATGGTTGTCCCACGGCCCGTGCCTCACCCCTCACCGTTTACCGTCTGGAGAACTCTCATGACCGTCGCCGTCGAAACCGGCCTGTGGCAGCTCGACCCCGCCCGCACCAGCGTCTCCCTCCGGCACAAGACGATGTGGGGTCTGGTCACGGTGAAGGGCGTCTTCGCCACGGTCGCCGGGGAGGGCGAGGTGCAGGCCGACGGGACCGCCCGCGGCACCGTCACCCTGGATGTGGCGTCCCTCGACACCAAGAACGGCAAGCGGGACAAGCACCTCCGCTCGGCGGACCTCTTCGACGCGGAACGGCACCCCACGATCACCTTCGCGGTGGACAACGCCGTGGTCGCTCAGGACGACACCGTCGAGGTCACCGGCCGGCTGACCGTGCGCGGCATCACCAAGCCGCAGCCCGTCGTCGCCCGGGTCACCGCGGCGAGCGCCGAAGACGTCACCCTCGCCGCGGAGTTCACCGTGGACCGCGACCAGTTCGACATGGGCTGGAACCAGATGGGCATGCTCCGCGGCCTGGCCACCGTCGTCAGCACACTGGTCTTCACCCGCGTCAAGGGCTGAGCCGCCGGATCACCGGGCGGCGGCGAACGGCCTCCGCCCGGCCGCGGGCCGGTCGCCGCGGCCCCGGGCGGCTGCGGAGCAGGTCGTCCGGGAGGCGACGGCCCGTCAGATTCGGTGCACCGCCTCGTGGAAGGCCGGATGGGCGCCCAACCGTCCGACGTAGTCCCGCAGACGGCCGTACGGGAAGAGGGCGTCCTCCGCGCCGAGATGGGTGAGGGCCACCCACAGGTCGACGTCGCCGGCCGTCAACTCGTCGCTCAACGCATGCGTGCGCGAACCGAGTTGCCGGTCCAGCGCGTCGAGCGCGGCGGACCGCGCCGTGGACCCGGCGGCCGGAGCGAGGTTCCGGTCCAGGAAGACGCGGAGGGTGTCGATGTCCGCGGCGAGGGACGGCGGGTGGAGCCGGGGGAGTCCGTTGCCGTCGCGGCAGCCCGGAAGTTCGCCGAGGTCGCGCAGGATGTCGGGGGTGTGATTGCTGACGACACGCCCGCTCCAGCGGTCGCACAGCGCCGGCGCGGTGAGCGGACCGTCGTAGTGGTGCCAGGTGGCCTCGTACGCTGCCCGCAGCGCGGCGCAGGCGTCCGGCGTCCCGGAGGGGCCCGTCAGCAGCGTGCTGGTGACCGAGTCGCGCAGCCCCAGCAGGCCGAGGGTGATCGAGATGCGCAGCGAGCGCGGACAGCCCTCGGAGAGGTACAGCTGATAGCGGTGCGGTGCGGGATAGAAGCCGCCGGCCGGACCGACACCGATGCGACTGCGGATGCGGTGTCCACGCGAGGGGGCCGCACCCCGGGGGGTCGCGGAGACAAGCGCCCCCGCGGCGGGCGAGGCCGAGGCGCAGTGGTGGGAGGTGACGGCGGTCGGACTGAGCGAGACTGTCTCGAGCATGACTCTCCAGGGGACGGCGAAGCCCCGCCACCCGGGGGCGGCAGCGGCGGAAACGGAGTGACTGCGCTGACGTACCGTCCGGAGAGTGGACTAGTAGGCGCTGGAGACCCGCAGCAGATCGATGTGCAGGCGCCTGGTCAGACCGCTCGTGCCCGTTCCGGTCATTCCCGTCGCTCCCGTGTCCGGGGCTCGCGAGAGGCGAGACCACGCTTGCCCCGCCGCTCCGGCGGGACCCGGTCGTCACCCGGGGCACCCCGTCGCGGTGGAAGGGTTGCCTGTCAGCGGGCCGGGGCCGATCAACCGCTCCGCACGGAAGGAACCGTGCGAAGGGCGCTGACAATCGTGACCGTCCCCGTCAGTCTCGGTCCGCTCCGTGGGCTCGTCAAGAAGGCGCCCTCGCGGTCTCACCACGTGGTCATCCGGGCTGCCGAGCGTTGACATCCGTTCGGGGCCGTGCCTAACTTACGCCGCATCGGACCGGAACAACTCCGGTCGACACAAGGCCCCACGGGCCGGAACGGTGACGGTGACCGCGATGTACGCAGCCCAGGGGAAGACCGCCTCGCGGTCCCACGGCCGCGACCGCGTGCTCATGAACCGTCGCCCCGCGGGGTACCTCGCCGACGGCGGCAGCGCCCGTACGGCACGGTGTTGTCCCGCTCCCGGCGCCCGCTGTCTCTGTCAGGGCTGACGTACCCCCCTCGCTGACCGCCGGTCGCTGAACCCCGGTCGCCGAACTCCCGGTCCCCGCACCCCCGGTCCCTGATCCCTGGTGTCCGATCCCGGGGTCCGTGATCTCCGGCCCACCGTGTGCCGCCGTCGAACCGGCGGAGTTCCGGTGGTCTCCCCCTTCTCGTCCCCGCATCGGGTTCGTTCCCCCGTGCGCGTGCCCGTCGTCTCGTCGTACGGGCCGCGCCGGGGGAGTCCGAGCCGCCTGGAGCCCTCCATGAGTGAATCCCTCGGCTCCGCCGTGCCGTTGGGCACGGCGGAACCACCTCCCGCTCCCGTGGCCGAACCGAGGCCGTACGCGGCGCAGCGGGTGCTGCCGCTGCGCCGGCCCGGCCGCTGGATCGTCTCGGCGATCGTGCTGGTCGTGGTCGCCCAGGTCGTCCACGGCCTGGCCACCAACCCGTTCTTCCAGTGGGACAGGTTCCAGTACTGGTTCCTGCGTCCCACGATCCTCGACGGCCTGCTCATCACCCTCGAAGTGACCCTCTACAGCGCCGTGTCGGGACTGCTCGGCGGCATCCTGCTGGCACTCGCACGGCTCTCCCGGAGTCCGGTGCTGCGCGCCGTGAGCTGGGTCTACATCTGGTTGTTCCGGTCGGTGCCGCTGATCGTCGTCCTGCTCTTCCTCTACAACTTCTCCGCGCTCTACCGGACGCTGAGCCTCGGCGTGCCGTTCGGCCCCGCCTTCCTCACGTTCGACGAGTCCCGGCTCGCCACCGACATGGTCGTCGCGGTCGTCGGACTGAGCCTCAACGAAGCGGCGTACGCGGCCGAAGTGGTACGCGGAGGCATCCTCTCCGTCGACCAGGGCCAGCACGAGGCGGCCTCCGCGCTCGGTCTGCCGAAGGGCTACCAGTTCACGAGGATCGTGTTCCCGCAGGCCCTGCGCTCCATCACCCCCAACTACGTCAACCAGTTGATCGGCCTGATCAAGGGCACCTCGCTGGTCTTCTACGTCTCCCTGCTCGACCTGTTCGGCTCGGTGCAGAGCATGGGCAGCACCTACCCAGGCGACATCGTTCCGCTGCTGCTGGTCGCCACCGTCTGGTACCTGATCCTCACGAGCGTCGTGTCGGTCGTCCAGTTCTACGTCGAGCGGTACTACTCGCGGGGCGCGCTGCGCACCCTCCCGCCCACCCCGGTGCAGAAGCTCCGCACCGGTCTGCGTGACCTGCGGGACCGTGTCCGGAAGGAGGCGGCCCTGTGACCGCCGAGGTGACGCAGAAGTCCGACGTCCGGCCCGCGGCGGTCGAGGTCCATGACGTGCACAAGTGGTACGGGGCCCAACGCGTCCTGGACGGGGTGGAGTTGACCGTCCGGCCCGGTGAGGTCACCGTCGTTCTCGGACCGTCCGGCTCCGGCAAGTCCACGCTCCTCAGGGTGATCAACCACCTGGAGAAGCCCGAGATCGGCCATGTCAGCCTCAACGGAGAGCCGATCGGCGTACGACGGCACGGCGGGCGGCTCAAGGAACTGAGCGAGCGGGCCATCCTCGCCCAGCGCAGCCGGATCGGCTTCGTCTTCCAGAACTTCAACCTGTTCCCGCACCTGACGGTGCTCGACAACGTGGCGGCCGCGCCCGTCGCCACCGGCCGGCTGAGCAGGCCCGAAGCGCGGGAACTGGCGCGCACCCTGCTGGGCCGGGTCGGGCTCGCCGACAGAACCGCCGCCTTTCCACGGCAGTTGTCGGGCGGCCAGCAGCAGAGGGTGGCCATCGCCCGCGCCCTCGCGCTGCGGCCCGGGGTCATCCTCTTCGACGAACCCACCTCCGCCCTCGACCCCGAACTGGTCGGTGAGGTCCTCGCCGTCATCAAGGACCTGGCCACCAGCGGCACCACCCTGCTCATCGTCACCCACGAGATCGGCTTCGCCCGCGAGGTCGCCGACCGGGTGGTCTTCATGGACGCCGGCCGGATCGTCGAACAGGGGCCGCCCGACCAGGTACTGGACCACCCGGCCCACGAGCGGACCAGGGACTTCCTGAGCAAGGTGCTCTGATCCCGCCCCCGGGCCCCGCTCACCCGCCCCTCCGCACCACGCCCTCACCGCACACCTGACAAGGACGACCATGCGCACCCGTACCCGTAGTCGCACCCTCCGTGCCGGATTCCTCCGCGGCCTGACCATGTCCGTCGCCGTCGCCGCCCTCGCCACCGGGCTCGCCGCGTGCGGGGGCGAGAGCGACGCCGCCACCACGACCGGCGACGCGGCTCCCGGCACCGTCACCCTGGGCGCGCTGTCCAACGGCGCCGCACAGCGGACCGACCTCAAGGTGCCCGAGGTCAAGTCCATCAGCGCCGAACTGCCCAAGTCGGTGGCCAGGAGCGGAAAGCTGGTCATCGGAGTCGGTGCGCTGCCCGCCGGATTCCCCCCGCTGGCGTACGTGGGGCAGGACCAGAAGACCCTCACCGGCGCCGAACCCGACCTCGGCCGGCTGGTCGCCGCGGTCCTCGGTCTGAAGCCGGAGGTCAAGAACTCGACCTGGGAGAACCTTTTCGTCGGCATCGACAGCGGCAAGGTCGACATCGCCTTCTCGAACGTCACCGACACCGAGGAACGCAAGAAGAAGTACGAGTTCGCCTCCTACCGGCAGGACAACCTCGCCTTCGAGGTGCGCAAGAAGAGCACCTGGAACTTCGGCGGGGACTACCGGAACCTGGCCGGCCGGACCGTCGCGGTGAGCGCCGGGACCAACCAGGAGAAGATCCTGCTGGAGTGGAAGGCGAAGCTGGCGAAGGAGGGCAGCAAGCTCACCGTCAAGTACTACCAGGACAACAACGCCACGGCCCTCGCGCTGTCCAGCGGGAAGATCGACGCCTCCTTCGGGCCCAACCCCGGTATCGCGTACCACATCACCCAGACGGCGAAGTCTCCCGAACCGACCCGCAACGCGGGCACGTTCTCCGGGGCCGGCACGACGCTCCAGGGGCTGATCGCCGCCACCGCGAAGAAGGACAGCGGGCTGGCCGCGCCGGTCGCCGACGCCATCAACCACCTGATCAAGAACGGTCAGTACGCCAAGTGGCTCGCCGCGTGGAACCTCTCCAACGAGGCCGTCGACACCTCCCGGGTCAACCCGCCGGGGCTGCCGCTCGACAACTCCTGACCCGCCGCTCCCCGCACCGCCACGGAGACACGACACCCTCATGGCATCCCCCGCCCGGCCGGCCCCGTCCCGGGACCCGGTCGCACCACACCTCCTCGACAACGCCGCGTGGGCCGCGCTGACCGGCCCGCACGCCCCCTTCGCCGAGCGCCTCGGACGCGCCGCCCGCTACCCCGTCGACGTCTCCCCGTTCACCGCCCTCGCCGACCCCGCCGACCCGCGCGCCTGGACGGACCTGGCCACGCTCGTCGGCCCGGGAGCCGTCACCCCCGTGACAGGCGCCGGGTCCGCCCCCGACGGCTGGCGGACCGTCCGCAGCGGCCAAGGGGTCCAACTGGTCGACACCGGGCTGCGCGCCGAACCCGCACCCGACGCGGTGCGCCTCGGGCCCGACGACGTGCCGGAGATCCTGGACCTGATCGCCCTGACCCAGCCCGGCCCCTTCCTCCCGCGCACCATCGCGCTCGGCACCTACCTCGGCATCCGCCACCGCGGCCGCCTGATCGCCATGGCCGGCGAACGCCTGCGCCCGCCCGGCTGGACGGAGATCAGCGCCGTCTGCACCGCCCCCGACCACCGGGGAAAGGGCCTGGCCACCCGGCTGGTCCGAGCGGTCGCGGCCGGCATCAGGAAGCGCGGGGACACCCCGTTCCTCCACGCCGCCGCCACGAACACCGGCGCGATCCGGCTCTACGAGTCGATCGGTTTCACCCCGCGCCGCCGCACGGACTTCCTCCTGGTCCGAACTCCGGGCGCCGGGCCGGAACAGACGGCGCGGGCGGTCCGTTGTGCTTGAGAGGACACCACGAAGCCGGCGCGCCCCCGGGCCCGCCGCGAGGGAAGGGCGGAGGTGACGGACGTGCCGACCGCCGTCGGACTGCGCGTCATGGCGATCACCCCGCGCCGCCGTGTCCATCTCCACTCCCGGCCGCACATCGATCTGCAGCGCGTGGCCGGCGCGCTCTGTCGTCCCTGACCTGTCACCCCGTCGCCGCCGCCCTCCGCACCGGAGGGCGGGAGCCCCCTACGGTCGATCAGGAAGGCACCCCTTTCGTGTCCTCGTCATCACCCTCCCCGCTGCCCGCCTCCGCCCCTTCTCCCTCTTCCTCCTCGTCCCCCTCGGCATCCTCTTCTTCCTCCGACGCCCTGCACCTCGCCGTCGCGCTCGACGGCGCAGGCTGGCATCCGGCCGCCTGGCGCGAGCCGGTGTCCCGCCCCCGCGAGCTGCTCACCGCCGCGTACTGGACGGACCTGATTACCGAGGCCGAGCGCGGCCTGCTCGACCTCGTGACCATCGAGGACGCGCTCGGACTCCAGTCCTCACAGGTCACCGGCCCCGACGGCCGCACGGACCAGGTACGCGGACGACTGGACGCCGTCCTGATCGCCGCCCGGGTCGCCCCGCTCACCAGCCACATAGGACTGGTGCCGACCGTGGTGGCCACCCACACGGAGCCGTTCCATGTCTCCAAGGCGATCGCCACCCTCGACTATGTGAGCACCGGGCGTGCCGGCGTACGGGTGCAGGTGTCACCGCGCCAGAACGAGGCCGCGCACTTCGGCCGCCGCGAGTTCCCCCCGTTCCGCCTGGAGGACCTGGACAGCCCCACCCTGCGGGATCTGACCGTCGACCTCTTCGACGAGGCGGCCGATCACGTCGAAGCGGTGCGCAGGCTCTGGGACAGCTGGGAGGACGACGCGGAGATCCGGGACGTCGCCACCGGTCGCTTCGTCGACCGCGACAAGCTGCACTACGTCGACTTCCAGGGCAGGCACTTCAGCGTCAAGGGCCCCTCGATCACCCCCCGGCCGCCGCAGGGACAACCCCCTGTCAGCGCCCTCGCGCACGCTTCGGTGACCGGCGCGCCCTTCCGTCTGCTCGGCCGCTCCACCGACATCGGATACGTCACTCCCCACGACGCCGGCCAGGCGCGCACGATCGTCGCCGCGGTCCGCGCCGAACAGGACGCGGCCGGGCGCTCCGGCGAACCCCTGCACCTCTTCGGCGACCTGGTGGTGTTCCTGGACGAAGATCCCGCCGCCGCGGCGGCCCGCCGTGAACGGCTCGACGCCCTCGCCGGCCACCCGTACACCAGTGACGCACGGATCTTCACCGGCACCCCCGCACAACTCGCCGACCTGCTACAGGAGTTGCAAGCGGCCGGACTGTCCGGCTTCCGGCTGCGCCCGGCCGTCGCCGGACACGACCTGCCGGCGATCACCCGCGGCCTGGTCCCCGAACTCCAGCGCCGCGGCGTCTTCCGGCAGTCGTACGAGGCCGACACCCTGCGCGGGCTGCTCGGACTCTCCCGCCCGACCAACCGCTACGCCGCCACCGCCTGAGCCGGAGGGACCCACTCATGAGCACGTCACAGGACAAGCCGCTCAAGCAGATCCACCTCGCGGCGCACTTCCCCGGCGTCAACAACACCACCGTCTGGAGCGACCCGGAGGCCGGCAGTCACATCGAGTTCAGCTCGTTCGCGCACTTCGCGCGGACCGCCGAACGCGCCAGGTTCGACTTCCTCTTCCTCGCCGAAGGCCTGCGTCTGCGCGAACAGGGCGGCCAGATCTACGACTTGGACGTCGTCGGACGCCCCGACACCTTCACCGTGCTGACCGCGCTCGCCGCCGTCACCGAACACCTGGGCCTGACCGGGACCATCAACTCCACCTTCAACGAGCCCTATGAGGTCGCCCGGCAGTTCGCCAGCCTCGACCACCTCTCCGGCGGACGCGCCGCCTGGAACGTCGTCACCTCCTGGGACGCCTTCACCGGCGAGAACTTCCGCCGTGGCGGATTCCTCCCGCAGGAGGAGCGCTACTCCCGGGCCAAGGAGTTCCTGGCCACCGCGAACGAACTCTTCGACTCCTGGCACGGGGACGAGATCGTCGCCGACCAGGAGAGCGGAACCTTCCTGCGCGACGCGAAGGCCGGAGCCTTCGTGCACCAGGGCCGGCACTTCGACATCCAGGGGCAGTTCAACGTCCCGCGCAGTCCCCAGGGCCGGCCCGTCGTCTTCCAGGCCGGGGACTCCGAGGAGGGCCGCGAGTTCGCCGCCGCGGACGCCGACGCGATCTTCAGCCGGTACGCCACCCTCAAGGAGGGCCAGGCCTTCTACACGGACGTCAAACGCCGGCTCGCCCGCTACGGCCGCACCCGCGACCAGTTGCTGATCCTGCCCGCCGCGACCTTCGTCCTCGGGGACACGGACGCCGAGGCGGAGGAACTCTCCCGCGAGGTACGCCGCCGGCAGGTCAGCGGCGCCACGGCGATCAAGCACCTGGAGTTCGTCTGGAACCGTGACCTGTCCGCGTACGACCCGGACGGACCGCTGCCCGACATCGACCCCGACCTCGGCGAGCACACCATCGCCCGTGGCCGCGCCCAGGTGCGCATGTACCGGGACCCGCTGGCCACCGCCCGGGAGTGGCGGGAACGGGCGGCCGCCAACAAGTGGTCGATCCGGGACCTGGTCATCGAGACCGGCAACCGGCAGGCGTTCGTCGGCTCCCCGGCCACCGTCGCCGAGACGATCGACGCCTTCGTCCAGGCCGACGCCTCCGACGGCTTCATCCTCGTCCCGCACCTCACGCCCGGCGGCCTCGACGCCTTCGCCGACACCGTGGTCCCGCTGCTCCAGGAGCGCGGCGTGTTCCGTACGGAGTACGAGGGCACGACCCTCCGCGACCACCTGGGCCTCGCCCATCCCGACGCCGAGCCGGCGGCCGACCGGGCGGCGTCGTGAAATCCGACGGGCAGGAGGTCCGCGCGGCGGTCAGCTGACGTCGAGGTAGTCCCTCAGGGCCTCGGAACGTGAGGGGTGACGCAGCTTGGACATCGTCTTGGACTCGATCTGGCGGATGCGCTCGCGTGTCACCCCGTACACCTGCCCTATCTCCTCCAGCGTCCGGGCCTGTCCGTCCATGAGGCCGTAGCGCAGCGAGATGATCCCGGCCTCGCGCGCGGTCATGTTCGCCAGCACGGCCTGGATGGCGTCCTTGAGGAGGATGAAGGTGACCATGTCCGCCGGGGAGATGGTCTCGCTGTCCTCCAGCACGTCCCCCAGTTCGGTGCCGCCCTCCTCGCCGAGGGGGGTGTGCAGGGAGACCGGCTCCTTGGTGTAGTTCTCGATCTCGGTGATCTTCTCCACGGGCACGTCCAGTCTCCTCGCCAGTTCCTCCTGGGTCGGATCGGCGCCCGTGTCCTGGATGATCTCCCGGCGGACCTTGGCCATCCTGTTGATGACCTCCACCATGTGGACCGGAATGCGGATGGTCCGGCTCTGGTCCGCCAGGGCCCGTGAGATCGCCTGCCGGATCCACCAGGTCGCATAGGTCGAGAACTTGAACCCTCTCGCGTAGTCGAACTTCTCCACCGCGCGGATCAGACCCGTGTTGCCCTCCTGCACCAGATCCAGGAAGAGCATCCCGCGCCTGCTGTAGCGCTTGGCGATGGAGACCACGAGACGCAGGTTCGCCTCGACGAGATGGGACTTCGCCCGGTGTCCGTCCGCGGCCAGGATCTCCAGCTCCCGCCGGAACTCCGGGTCGATGCCCGGCTCCTCCTGGAGCCTGCGCTCGGCGAACAGGCCCGCCTCGATCCGCTTCGCCAGATCCACCTCCTGCGCGGCGCCGAGCAGGGGGACCCGGGCGATCTGCTTGAGGTAGTCGCGCACCTGGTCGACCGAGGCACCGGAAGAGGTGAGCCGGGGGCCCGGGGCGTCGTCGTCCTCGTCCGCGGCAGCGACGGGCCGGGGCGGCTCCTGCTCCCACGCCTGGGAGTCCGTCTCCATGGCCCTCAACTCCTGTCCGGAAGCGGTCGGAGGAACTGCCCGGCGCGGGACTGCGGCTGGGTGGCGTACGTCGTCGTGGTGCAGACCGTGACCGGCTCGTCGAGGACAGGGAGCGTCGTGGCGGGCCGACCAGGTTTCCCGTACCCCGGTCCGACGTGATGGAGCGTCCTGAGGCACCGGAGGACGATCGCGCGCTCCGCGAAGAGTCCGTGCGAAGAATCCGGGCGTACCCCGAAGGTCATGGACAGGACGTCGGTGAGGGACTTGCCCTTGAAGTGTACGTCCAGGGCCGCGCGCTTGTACTGCGCTCCGTGACAGACCCGGCACGGGGCGCGGCGGCCGGCGGGCCGCCCGGGCGACGCACGGTCCGGTCACGCGGCGGGGGAGAGGACGGGGCCGTGTGCGGGCGGTTCGGAGCCTGGTCACACAAGGGGCGACGACCTTCGGCGCGTTCGCCTCGCGGGCGCGATCCTCCGGCTGTGCCGGGCACGTACGACGGCTCACCGCCGTACCGGTCGCGCGGGGACGGCCGCCCGGCCGTCCCGGTCCCTGCGTCTCAGCCCACCTCGGCGAGCTCGCGAACGCTCCGCGGCCGCTCCTGCTCCCGCTGCTCCCGCGCGTGCTGGTGGCGGTGGCGGCACAGCCACACGATGTCGCGGCCGAACGACCAGACCAGCAGCACGAGCGCCAGCAGCACCGCGGCCGTGTCGCCCTCCGGGGGCAGGATCCCGGCGCCGGCGACGAGCAGCACGATCCCCTGAAGGGCCGCCACGGTCTTGCGGGCCATGCTGTGCGGCAGCGCCGCGTTCAGCCAGGGAAGGACCCGGGCGGCCGCCACGAACACGTACCTCATGGTGCCGATCAGCAGCACCCAGGGGCCGAGCGACATCGAGACGTACACGCTGAGCACGAGGATCAGGAAGGCGTCGACCTCCATGTCGAAACGGGCGCCGAGGGCGGTCGAGGTGCCGGTGCGGCGGGCGACCTTGCCGTCGACCCCGTCCAGGATCAGGGCGACCGCCGTGAGTCCGACGAGCAGGGAGACCGGGGGCGAGCTCTGGAAGGAGTCCGCGACCAGCGCGGTGACGCCACCGACCAGGATCGCGCGGCCGAGGGTCACTCGATTGGCCGGTCCGAAGGAGCGGGGCCGGGAGCGGCGCAGGGCGCGGGTCAGGACCGCCCAGGTGGCGATCGCGAAGGCCAGGCCGGTCAGCCAGCCCGCGGGCCCCATCCCGATCGCCGTGCCCAGCAGAGCCAGCACCAGGAGCTGCACACCCGCTCCCACCGTGGTCTCCTGAGCCAGGAGCCTCGCGTCGTACGTGTTGTTCAGGGCCACCGCACATCCTCCGGCCATATGACAGAGTCGATCAACGCCGCGTACTGTGCGCGGCTTGTCACCGCTCCGTACGTGAAGATCTGCTCGATCGTTCAGGGGGACGCTCATGGAACTCACAGCTCGCGCCTTCTGGCTGGGCTCGCCCGGCCACGGCGAGATACGCGAGGTGGCCCTGTCGGCCCCCGCGGAGGGCGAGGTGCTGGTGCGCGCGCTCTACTCCGGAGTCAGCCGGGGCACCGAGTCCCTCGTGTTCCGTGGCGGTGTGCCGGAAAGTCAGCATGCTTCGATGCGTGCACCGTTCCAGGACGGGGATTTCCCCGGCCCGGTGAAATACGGCTATCTGAGTGTCGGCCAGGTGGAGGAAGGCCCGGCGGGTCTGCTGGGCAGGACCGTGTTCTGCCTGTATCCGCACCAGACCCGGTACGTCGTCCCGGTGAGCGCCGTGACGGTCGTACCGGACACGGTGCCCGCCGCCCGCGCCGTCCTCGCCGGAACGGTGGAGACCGCGGTGAACGCCCTGTGGGACGCCGCTCCGCTGGTCGGCGACCGGATCGCGGTGATCGGGGGCGGCATGGTCGGCTGCTCCGTCGCCGCGCTCCTGGCCCGCTTCCCGGGCGTACGGGTCCAGCTCGTCGACGCCGATCCCGCGCGCGCCGGCATCGCCCGCGCCCTGGGCGTCGACTTCGCGCTGCCCGCGGACGCCGCCGGTGAGTGCGACCTCGTCGTGCACGCCAGCGCCACCGAGGCCGGACTCACCCGGGCGCTGGAACTCCTCGCCCGCGAGGGGACCGTCCTGGAGATGAGCTGGTACGGCGACCGGCGGGTCAGCCTGCCGCTGGGAGAGGCCTTCCACTCGCGGCGCCTGGTCGTACGCAGCAGCCAGGTGGGTTCCGTTTCGCCGGCGGCCCGGCCCGGCCGGACGTACGCCGACCGCCTCGCGCTCGCCCTCGAACTGCTCGCCGAACCCGCCTTCGACGCTCTGGTCACCGGAGAGTGCGACTTCGCCGAACTGCCCGGCGTGATGGCGAAACTCGCCTCCGGATCGATACCCGGACTGTGCCACCGCGTCGTCTACGACGGGGTCTGAGCACCGGGCAACCGGCCTGACCTCCGCAGACTGCGAAGAAAGGGGAACAGACAGCTGAACAAGGAGAACGGGACAGCCGTACTACACGGCATGGTCCCGGCAGGGGATCAGACGTGCCGCACCTGGAGGGTCGTCCGTTGTTCAGCATCACCGTCCGCGATCACCTGATGATCGCCCACAGCTTCCGTGGCGAGGTCTTCGGCCCCGCGCAGCGCCTGCACGGAGCGACGTTCCTGGTGGACGCCACGTTTCGCCGCGCCGAACTCGACGAGGACAACATCGTCGTCGACATCGGTCTGGCCACCCAGGAACTCGGCGCCGTCGTGAGCGCGTTGAACTACCGCAACCTCGACAACGAGCCGGACTTCAAGAACACGAACACCTCGACGGAGTTCCTGGCCAAGGTCGTCGCCGACCGCCTCGCCGAGCGCGTGCACGCCGGAGCGCTCGGCGAGGGCGCCCACGGACTCTCCGGCATCACGGTCACCCTGCACGAATCCCACATCGCCTGGGCGAGTTACGAGCGTGCCCTGTGACCGACACGACCATCGGCCGGCCGGCCGCGGACAGCGACCAGTCGCCCCTGAACTACGTGCCCGTCCAGCACACCGCTCTCAAGAATGCGGCGATCATCCCCATGTCCCTGCGCTCCGTGCACTTCGTGATGCCGGGCGGCGTCGACGACGCGTCCGCGCCCAGCGGCGGCAACGCCTACGACCGGCGGCTGTGCCTGGACCTCCCCGGCTTCGGCTGGCAGGTCCACCGGCACGCCGTCCCGGGCGACTGGCCGCGGCCCGCTGCCGCCGCCCGCACCGAACTCGCCCGCACCCTGGCCGAGCTGGCGGACGACACGGTCGTCCTCCTCGACGGCATCGTCGCCTGCGGCGTCCCCGAGATCATCGTCCCCGAGGCCGAACGGCTGCGCCTCGTCGTCCTGGTGCACCTGCCGCTCGGCGACGAGACCGGCCTCGCCCCGGCCGTGGCCGCGGACCTGGACGCGAAGGAACGCACCACCCTGCGGGCCGTGTCCGCCGTCGTCGCCACCAGCGACTGGGCGGTCCGCCGGCTCGTCGCCCACCACGGACTGGCCCCCGACCGCGTGCATGTCGCCGCCCCCGGCGCCGACATCGCCCCGCTCGCCTCCGGCACCGACGGTGTCTCGCGGCTGCTGTGCGTCGCGGCGGTCACCCCGCGCAAGGGCCAGCACCGGCTGATCGAGGCCCTCGCCACCGTCACCGACCTGCCCTGGAGCTGCGTCTGCGTCGGCGGACTCACCCAGGACCCGGCGTACGTGGCCCAACTGCGCGGCCTGATCGAGAAATACGGCCTCGGCGACCGACTGCACCTCGCCGGACCGCAGGCGGGCGCGGAACTCGACGCCAGCTACGCCGCGGCCGACCTCATGGTCCTCACCTCGTACGCCGAGACGTACGGCATGGCGGTGACCGAGGCGCTGGCCCGCGGGATTCCGGTGCTGGCGACGGACGTCGGCGGCCTGCCCGAAGCGGTCGGGCGCGCGCCCGACGGCGGGGTGCCCGGCATCCTCGTCCCCCCGGAGAACCCGGCCGCCCTGGCCGTGGAGCTGCGCGGCTGGTTCGGCGAGGCCGATGTGCGCCGCCGGCTCAAGGCGGCCGCCCGCGGGCGGCGCGCCGCGCTGGACGGCTGGGCCGCCACGGCCCGCAGCCTGGCGGGCGTGCTGGCACGGCTTCCGCAGGAACCCCGGAGGGCGGCATGAGGGCGACGGCGGCCGGGGCGGACGCTCCCGGACAGGGCACCCCGCGTGCGGCCGGGACCGGTGCCGCGGGCCAGGGCCTGAAGCAGGCCGGGACCGTTGGCGCCGGCCAAGGTGTGAAGCAGGCCGGGACCGTTGCCGCCGGCCAGGGTGTGAAGCAGGTCGTTCCCGGGGCCGGGCCCACCACGAGCGGTCCGGGTGCTCCGGGGCGGCGCGCGGACACGCCCGACGACGACATGCCCCGTTACGCCCCCCAGTGGCTCCAGCTGCGGGAGGGGCCCGACGCCGCCGCACGGGCGGCCGACCTGCTCGACCCGCTCCGCATCCGGCTGGCCAACCTGCCCCGGCGCGGTGGCGACCTGGTGATTCACGACCTCGGCTGCGGCACCGGCTCCATGGGCCGCTGGCTCGCCCCGCGTCTCGACGGCGCCCAGCACTGGGTCCTGCACGACCGGGACCCGTATCTGCTGCACTTCGCGACGGTGGGCTCGCCCGGCGCGGCCGCCGACGGCAGCCGGGTCACGGTCACCACGCAGCGCGGTGACATCGGCCGGCTCACCGCCGACGCGCTGACCGGGGCGTCGCTGGTGACGGCGTCCGCCCTGCTGGACGTCCTCACGCGTGAGGAGATCGACCGGCTGGTGGCGGCCTGCGCGGACGCCGGGGTCCCGGCCCTGCTGACGCTCTCCGTCGCGGGCCGCGTCGAGTTCGCTCCGGGCGACCCGCTGGACGCCGAGTTCGCCGAGGCGTTCAACGCCCACCAGCGGCGCGGGGACCTGCTCGGTCCGGACGCGATCACGGCGGCCTGCGAGGCCTTCGACCTGCGCGGCGCGACCGTTCGGGTGCATCCGAGCCCCTGGCGGCTCGGGCCCGAGGAGGCCGCGCTCACCGAGGAGTGGCTGCGCGGCTGGGTCGGTGCGGCCGTCGAGCAGCGGCCGGAGCTGGCCGAGCGTGCGGAATCGTACCTGCGGTCCCGGCTGGCGGCCTGCGCGGCGGGCGAGTTGCGTGTGGTCGTGCACCACAGCGACGTCCTGGCGCTGCCGCGGCCGGCCGGCGGTGCGAAGTGAGCGCGGGGGTGGAAGCGGTCGGCGTGGAAACCGGCCCGGTCCCCGCCCTCGGCCGGCGCATCGCCCTGCGGATCCGGGGCGGAGCCGCCCCGGTCCAGCGGCGCTCCGGCACGGACGCGCCCGACTCCCCGGAGACGGCGGACGCGGTCCGCACCGAGGCCCGGGCCGCGACCGGGGCGGGCGGCACGATCTCCACCGTCGTCGCCGATCGGACCCCCGCGGCCGACAGCGCGGGTGCGCGCACCTCCGACGCCCCGGCGCACCCGCTCGCCGCCGAGACGATCGGGCGCCCGCGTACCGCAGGCGCCCCGACACGTCCGGCCGCCGCCCGCGCCACCGCGCCGTCGGCCATGGCGGACACGCCGGACACGGCGGGCGCGGCAGGCGCGGCAGGTGACCGGACACCGGCCGGACCCGGTGGCGACCGCGCGTCGGAGCAGGGCGACCCGGCTCCGACGACCACGGGCCGGCGCCCGGCGGGCGCCCTGCGCGCGCTGTTCGACTCCCGCCGTCTGCGCACCCACTTCGGCACCGTCGCCGGCGCCGCCATCCTCGGCGTACTGCTCTGGCGGCTCGGCACCGGCGTCTTCCTGGACGGGCTGCGCAGGATCGACGCCACGACCCTGCTGGCCGGAGTGGGTCTGGGGCTGCTCACCACGGTCTTCAGCGCCTGGCGCTGGTGCCTGGTCGCCCGCGCGCTGCGGATCCGCCTGCCGCTGACGGGTGCCGTCGCCGACTACTACCGCGCGCTGTTCCTGAACGCGGCGCTGCCCGGCGGTGTCCTCGGCGACGTGCACCGCGCGGTACGGCACGGGCAGAGCGAGGGCGACATCGGGCGCGGTGTGCGCGCGGTGGTCCTCGAACGGACCGCCGGACAGGCGGTCCTGGTCGCCGTAGGGGCCGTGGTCCTGCTCACCCAGCCGTCACCGGTCCTCACGGACGCCCGTCGACTGGCTCTCGTCCTGGTGATCGTCGCGGTGGGCTCGGCAGTGGTGGTGGGCGCGGTCCGCAGAGCCGGACCGGCCGCCCCCTCCCGCCGGTACGGAGCCGTCCGCGCCGCCCTCACCGAGGCGCGCGGCGCGCTGCTGGCCCGCGCGAACTGGCCGGGCGTGCTGCTCTCGTCCGTCGTGGTGCTGGCGGGACACCTGGCCATGTTCCTGATCGCGGCCCGCGTCGCCGGATCCACCGCGTCCGTCGCCGAGTTGCTGCCGCTGGCGCTGCTGGCCCTGCTCGCCATGGGCCTGCCGCTCAACGTCGGCGGCTGGGGCCCCAGGGAAGGCGTCATGGCCTGGGCCTTCGGCGCCGCCGGACTGGGCGCCGGCATGGGTCTGAGCGTCGCGGTGATCTACGGAGTGCTCAGCTTCGCGGCCGCCCTGCCCGGCGTCGTGGTCCTGTTCGTCCGCTGGTTCGCGGCGCTGCGACGCCCGCGGGAGGAGAACGCAGGAGGGCAGGATCAATGCCGGGATTCAGCGACCGCCGAGGTGCCCGTGCCCGCCGGAGGCGGTGTCTTCTCCGTCAGCAGCGAGAAGTACGCCCCGAAGGCCTCGGTCAGCCCCGCCAGGAGCTCCTCGCCCTTCTCGGCGGAGGCCCTCGAAGGGCGGCCGATGACACCGGACTCGGTATAGCCGGACATGCCGAGAGTGAGCAGATGACGCCGGTCGTCCGCCACGAAGTCGGAGGTCTCGTAACCGGGCCGGATCAATTCCGGGTGCTTGTGCAGAAGAATGGAGGTCTCGATTTCTCCCGCGTGCATATCGGTGAGCAACGAGCTCTCCACGCCCGCCCGTTCGAGCGCGGACTCCCAGTCCTCGGCGGCCGGGAAAAGCGCCATACGCGTACCGGTGCCCGCGGATTCCTGGACGACATTGCCCAGCACGTAATTCCCGCCGTGTCCGTTGACCAGGACCAGGGTGTCCACACCCGAGCGGCGGAGCGATTCGGCTATGTCCCGCACCACCGCGTACAGCGTGACGGCGGACATGCTGACGGTCCCCGGCCACGCGGCGTGCTCGTGCGAGCAGGAGATCGTCAACGGAGGAAGGAGATGGACCGGATGGGCGGCGGCGACCCCCTGCGCGATGGCACAGGCGACCAGCGTGTCCGTCGCCAACGGAAGGAACGCCCCGTGCTGTTCGAAGCTCCCCACGGGAAGCACCGCGACCTCACGGGCGACACCGGCCCCCCGCGCGCGCACATCCTCCGTGGTGTCCGACGGCAACAGACCGGACACCGCCGAGCGCGTTCCCGAACCACTCATGTTTCACGGCCTTTCGACTCTTCTTTCGACTCTGCTTAGGAACCAGATCATGACAGATAACTTTGCAGTACTTGCCGGGACCGCGCGCCGCTCTGGTGCCGAACGAGTCGTGATTGCCCCTCTGCCCACCGTGTACGGCAATTTCCAGGCGGTCGGCTACCTGGACCACGACCGCGGAGAGGAGCAAGTGGCCCTGGTGCACGGGGAAGTCGGTGATCTCGCCGGCGGCGGAGGGGACGCGGCGAAGGACGGCGTCCTCACCCGGCTCCATTCGGAATGCCTCACCGGGGACGCCTTCGGCTCCACGCACTGCGAGTGCGGCGACCAGCTCGCCGCGGCGCTGCGCGCCATCGTCGCGGAGGGGCGCGGCATCCTCGTCTACCTCCGCGGCCACGAGGGCCGCGGCATCGGTCTGCTCGCCAAGCTGCAGGCGATGAAGCTCCAGTCGGAGGGCCTCGACACCGTGGAGGCCAACGTCGCCCTCGGCCTGCCGGTCGACGCCCGCGACTACCGGGTGGCCGCGGACATCCTGCACGACCTCGGCGTACGGTCGGTGCGGCTGCTCTCGAACAACCCGCGCAAGCGTGAGTCCCTGCAGCGCAACGGCATCAAGGTCGCCGAGCAGGTCCCGCTGCTGATACCGCCGTGCGAGGAGAACCTCGGCTACCTGCTCACCAAGCGGGAACGCCTCGACCACTTCCTTCCTCACCTGGACGGCGGCGACTGGACCAAGGCGATCTTTTGCGGAACGGCGAAGGCGGCTATCACTGAGGAATGACAGAAGACGACGCCGGACCGCTGTACCTGTCCCGTGAGCAGGTCGTGGAGCTGCTGGACACCGATGCGGCGATCGCCTCGCAGCGCGCGGCGTTCACCGCGCTCGGTGACGGCACCGCCGAGCTCCCCGGCAAGATCATGCACCCCAGCCGCTTCGACGACAGCGTCGTCTTCGCCTACCTGGCACGGCTGTCCGCGGACACCGGGGCCGTCGCCAAGTTCGGCAGCGTCAACCCCGGCAACGGGGCGGCCGGGCTGCCGACCGTCCACGCCGTGATCAACGCGCTCGATCCGGTGACCGGCCGGCTTGCCGCGGTCATGGACGGCACGGCGGTCACCACCCTGCGCACCGCCGCCGCCAGCGCCGTCGCCCTCGACGCGCTGGCCACCGCCGACAGCGCCGACCTCGGCCTGCTGGGCTCCGGCACCCAGGCGCTCGCCCACGCGCGGGCCGTCGCCCGGGTGCGGGATCTGCGGTCCGTACGGGTGTGGAGCCCGCATCCCGGCCGGCGGGCGCACGCGGCGCGGCGGCTCGCCGAAGAACTGGGTGTCGCCGTCGAGGCGGCCGGCTCCGCCGAGGAGGCCGTCGCCGGAGCGTCGATGGTCGCGGCCTGCACGCTCAGCAGCACGCCCGTCGTGCGGGGCGAGTGGCTGGCACCCGGGTGCACGGTCGTCAGCGTGGGATCGTTCGAGCCCACCCGCAGTGAGGTCGACGCCGAGGTGGTCCGGCGGGCCGCGGCGGTGGTCGTCGACGACCCGGTGACGGCCGCGGAGCACGCGGGACCGGTGGTCGAGGCGCTGGCCCGGGGCCTCCTCGCGCCGGACGACCTGATCCCGCTCGGCCGCGTCCTGACCGGCGGCCGCGCGGCCCGCACCGGCCCGGACGACATCGTCCTCTTCCTCAGCGTCGGGCTCGGCATCCAGGACGCCGCGGCGGCCTGGGCCGTGATCGACACGGCCCGCGCCCGGCGGGCACGGCGGTGACCGGGACCGCTCAGGTCGTCGTCATCGGCGGCGGCGTGATCGGCACCAGCATCGCCTACCACCTGGCCCGCGCGGGCGTACGGGACGTCGTCCTGGTCGAGCGCGACGAACTGGCCGCCGGTTCCACCGCGCGGGCGGCGGGCGGCGTCCGGGCGCAGTTCTCCGACGAACTCAACATCCGGTTGGGCGCCCGCAGCCTGGAGGCGTTCGCCCGTTTCGGGGAGGAACCCGGCCAGGACATCGGCCTGCACCGGGTCGGTTACCTGTTCCTGCTCTCCACACCCGAGGAGGTCACGGCCTTCGAGGACGGGGTGCGACTGCAGAACACCCTCGGAGTCCCCAGCCGCATGATCGACCCGGCCGAGGCACGCCGGCTGTCCCCGCTCATCACCACCGACGGTCTGCTGGCCGCCGCCTTCTCCCCGGACGACGGGCACTGCACCCCCGAGGCCGTCGTCCAGGGATACGCGGCCGGAGCCCGCCGGCACGGCGCGACCCTGCTGCGGCACTGCGAGGTCACCGGCATCGAGACCCGCGGGGACTCCATCACGGCGGTGGTCACCACCGGCGGCCGGATCGCCACCGGCGCGGTCGTCTGCGCGGCCGGGGCCTGGTCGCGGTCCGTCGGCGCGATGGCCGGAGTGGACCTGCCCGTGCAGCCGCTGCGCCGGCAGATCGCCGTCACCGGACCCGTCCCCGGTCTGCCGCCCGGCCTGCCGATGACCATCGACTTCACCACCAGCCTCTACTTCCACGCCGAGGGCCCGGGGCTCCTCGTCGGCATGTCCGACCCCGACGAGACCCCCGGGTTCGCCACCGGTACGCACGAACGCTGGATCCCGCGCCTGGCCGAGGCGATGCGGCGACGCGCGCCCGCCCTGCTCGACCTGCGCCGTACGGGTGGCTGGGCGGGCCTCTACGAGATCACGCCGGACCACAACGCGCTGATCGGCGAGGCACGTTCGTGCGCGCGCTTCCTGTACGCGACCGGGTTCTCGGGCCACGGCTTCCTGCAAGGACCCGCGGTCGGCGAGGTGGTCCGGGATCTGTACCTGGGCCGCGTACCCTTCCTCGACATCAGCCCCCTGAGCGTCGAGCGCTTCGCCGCCGACGCCCCGCGCCCGGAGGTCAACCTCGTATGACCGAGCTCCACTTGTGGCTGCGCCACGAGACCCGTACGACCGAACGGCGCACACCCCTCGTGCCCTCGGACGCCCGGCGGCTCGTCGGCGCCGGCGTGACGCTCACGGTCGAGGACTCGCCGCAGCGGGTCTTCCCGATCGAGGCGTACGAGCGGGCGGGTTGCCGTGTCGCCGAGGCGGGCTCCTGGGTCACGGCACCGCCGGACGCGGTGGTCGTCGGCCTCAAGGAACTCCCCGACACTCCTGCTGAACTGAACCACCGTCACCTCTTCTTCGGCCACGCCTACAAGCGGCAGCCGGGAGCCGCGCCGCTGCTGCGCAGGTTCCTCGCCGGCGGCGGTGCCCTGCTCGACCTGGAGTACCTGGTCGACGACGAAGGGCGCAGGCTCGCCGCCTTCGGCTACTGGGCCGGATATCTGGGCGCGGCGCTTGCGGTGCTGCACCACCGGGGCGTGCTGAAAGCCCCGCTGCGACCCACGTCGAAGGAAGAGCTGGACGCGGAACTCGCCGCCAGTGTCGGGGAGTTGTCCGCGCTGGTGATCGGTGCCCTCGGCCGCAGCGGCCGGGGCGCCCGCGCCGCGTTCGGTGTGGCCGGGGTGGAGCCGACCTGCTGGGATCTCGCCGAGACGCGTGATCTGGACCGGGCGGCCCTGCTGGAGCACGAGCTGATGGTGAACACCGTGCTCACGACCCGGCCGATCCCGCCCTTCCTCACCGACGAGGACCTCGACCGGCCCGGCCGCCGGCTGCGCACCCTGTGCGACGTGACCTGCGACGCCGGATCGCCGCTCAACGTACTGCCGGTCTACGACACCACCACGGACTGGACGCGCCCCGTGCGCCGTCTCCGGGAGCGGCCCGACCTGGACCTCATCGCCATCGACAACCTGCCGTCCCTGCTGCCAGCGGAGGCGAGCGCCGACTTCTCGGCGGCGCTGCTGCCCCCGCTCCTGGACTTCGGCGTCGGCGGCCCCTGGGGACGCTGCCTGGACAGGTTCCACCAAGGATACCGTGAACTCGGCCTGGAGGAAGGGAAGTTCCATGACGTCTGAGGCCACGGCCGCGAGCGGCACCGTTCACTGGATCGGCGCGGGCCTGTCCACCGGCAGCGGTCCCGCCGCGCTCTGCGACGTCGCCGACCGCGTACACCTGTGGCACCGCACCGAGGAGCGCGCGGCGCGGAGCCTGGAGGCACTGGGCCTGACCGGCCGCGCCGCTCCCCACGCCCTCACCCTGCCCGCGCTCACCGCCGCGCTCGCGCCCGGAGACGTCGTGGTCTCCATGCTGCCCGCCCCCCGACACGCGGCGCTGCTCGCCGCCTGCGTCGAGAGCGGCGCCCACTTCGCCTGCTCCAGCTATGTGTCGGACGCGGTGCTCGCGCAGGTGCCCGCGGCCGGGGTGGTGGTGCTGACCGAGTGCGGGCTCGACCCCGGTGTCGACCACCTCTTCGCGCACAGCCTGATCGGCCGGGCCCGCCGGGCGGTCGGGGACGACGCGGCCGCCTCGTACCGCCTCACCTCGTACTGCGGTGGCGTCCCGGCGGTGCCCAACGACTTCAAATACCGCTTCAGTTGGGCGCCGGCGGGCGTGCTGGGCGCCCTGCGCTCGCCCGCCCGCTTCATCGAGGACGGTACCCGCGTCACGGCGCCACGCCCTTGGGAGGCGACCCGTCCCCACGCCGTCGACGGCGAGACCTTCGAGGTCTACCCCAACCGCGACAGCGTGCCCTTCGTCCAGCAGTACGGGTTGCCCGACGCCTGGACGCCGGAGACGTTCGTCCGGGGCACCCTGCGCCTCGACGGCTGGCTGCGCGCCTGGGACGCCGTCTTCGCCGAGCTGAAGGCGGGCGACGACGAGCGGATCGCGGACCTCGCCCGGGAACTCGCGGCGGCCCACCCGACGACGGACGCGGACCGCGACCGCGTCGTCCTCGTGGTCTCCCTGGAGGTACGGGGCGAGGCGGGCACGAGCTGGTCGGGCCGCTACCTCCTCGATCTCGAAGGCACCGCCGACGAGAGCGCCATGGCGCGGTGCGTCTCCCGCACGCTCGCCCTCGGCGTCGGCCACATCCTCGACGGCTCCCTTCCGGCCGGTCTGTGCCGCGCCGCGGGGACGGCGGCGCGGTCCGAGCGATGGCTGACCGAACTCGCCTCGGACGGGCTGGAGTTCGGCCTGCGGATCGGATGATCCGGGTCAGTCCTGCACAGCCTCGTGCACGAGCCGCTTCAGTTCGGGGAAGTGTGCGTGGGACCCCGTCGGGCGGACCTGGGTGAAGAACTGCACGGTCAGGTCCCGGCGCGGGTCGACCCAGAAGGTCGTACCGGCCACCCCGCTCCAGCCGAACGCGCCCTCGCTGGAGGGGGACCGGGTGATCCCCGGGTCCACCACGACGGAGACGCCGAGACCGAAGCCCAGACCCGCGTTCCCGGGCTCGCGGTGCAGCGGGCTGCCGAAGGTGCGGCGGTCGACGCCTCCCGGCAGGTGGTTGGACGCCATCGTGTCCACGGTCTCCGGCCTCAGCAGCCGGACACCGTCGAGTTCGCCGCGGCGGCGCAGCATCTCCATGAAGCGGTGGTAGTCGTGGGCGGTGGCCACCATGCCGCCGCTCCCGGACAGGAAGCGCGGCCGGCCGTGCAGCGGGAGACCGGCGATCGGGGTGATCCGTCCCTCGGAGTCCTCACCGTAGAGCTCGGCGAGCCGCTCGGACTGCTCGTCGTTGACACAGAATCCGGCGTCCGTCATCCCGAGCGGACGGAAGATCCGCTCGGCGAGGAAGACATCGAGGTCCTGGCCCGACACCACCTCGACGAGGCGGCCCAGGACGTTGGTGGAGACGGAGTAGTTCCACTCCGTGCCCGGCTCGAACTGGAGCGGCAGACCGGCGTACACCTCGCAGGTCCCGGCCAGGTCCGCGCCCGGCGCCACCGACGACTCCAGACCGGCGTCGCGGTAGAGCGCGTCGACCGGGTGGGAGTGGTAGAAGCCGAACGTCAGGCCGGAGGTGTGGGTCAACAGCTGCCGGATCGTGAGGGGACGAGAGGCCGGACGGGTCCGCGTGCCGTCGCCCGAGCCGCCGACGTACACCCGCGGTTCGGCGAAGGCCGGCAGGAACCGGGCGACCGGGTCGTCCAGCCGGAAGTGTCCCTCTTCCAGGAGCGTCAGCGCGGCGACCGAGGTGACCGGCTTCGTCATCGAGTAGATCCGCCACAGCGTGTCGGTCTCGACCGGGAGCCCGGCCGCGCGGTCGCGCCAGCCGTGTGTCGCGAGGTGCGCGACCTTGCCGTGCCGGGACACGGCCACCAGACAGCCGGGCAGCCGGTGGTCGTCGACCAGGTGGGCGAAGTGCTGGTCCAACCGGGCCAGCGCCTTCGCGTCGAGGCCGGCCTCATGCGCCTCGACCTCTTGTCGCAGGTGTCCCATCGCTCTCCTCCGCACTGCGGCTCGTGGACCGCCTCTTGTTCATCGTCCCGTACGGAGTTCCCGCGTTCGCTCCGGGGCAGGCCGGTTCGCGGGTCGCCGGCACGTCGCGGCCCGGCAGCCACAGGGCGAGCGGCAGCCCGGCCACGGCCACGGCCGCCAGAACCGTCAGAGCGGGACCCGTCCTGTCCGCACCCGTGAGCGGCATCAGCACCGCCGCCGCGGCAACTCCCAGCGTGGGCCCCACGTTCATGGCCGTCTGCTGGAGACCGCCCGCCACCCCCGCCGACTCCGCGCGGACGTGCCGCACGATGACCGTCGTCGCGGTGACCATCACGGCCGCGAAGCCGGCGCCCAGCAGGAGGAAACCGGTCCCGAGGGACACCGCCGTGGACTCCCGGCCGATCCGCGACAGCAGCAGGACCCCCGCCGCGAGGACGCACAGCGCGGCCGGAGTCGTCCGGCGCGCCCCGAAGCGGCGCATGAGGAGGGCCGCCACGGGCGCGCCCAGCACCATCGCGACGGCGGCGGGCAGGGCCCGCAGGCCGGTCTCCAGCGGATCGAGGCCCAGCACCTCCTGGAGGAGGCAACTGCCCGCGAACACCGCGCCGGACATCGCCGCGGAGGCCGCCACCAGGATGCCCAGCGCCGCGCCGACGGTCGCGGAACCCAGCACCCCGGGCGGCAGCAGCGGGTTCGCGGTACGGCGTTCGTGGCGCACGAACACGGCCGCCGCGACCACGGCCACCACCAGCCCCGCTGTGCTTCCGGCCGTCCAGCCGGTCCCCGGGACCCCGACCAGTGTGCGGACCAGACAGGCCAGGGCCACCGCGAGCAGACAGGCCCCCGACAGGTCGAGCCGGACCGTCGGCCCGGGGGAGCGCGCCGGTTCCCGGACGGCGAGCGCCGACCCGCCGAGGGCCAGCGCGGGCACGACGTTGAGGAAGAAGACGGCCCGCCAGCCGAACTGGCCGACCAGCGCCCCGCCGAGGACCGGGCCGGCGGCGGCCGCGAGTCCGATGGCACTGGTCCGCAGGGCGACGGGCCTGCCGATCCGGTCGGGTGGGTAGACGGCGCGCAGCATGCCGAGCGTGGCCGGTTGCAGCAGCGCGCCGAAGACCCCCTGGGCGACCCGTAGTCCGATCACCCAGCCGATGCCGGGGGCGAGGCCGATCCCCGCCGACGTCACGCCGAAGCCCAAGGAGCCCACGGCGAAGACCCGCCGGTGGCCGTAGCGGTCCCCGAGCCGTCCGGCGAACACCAACAGACAGGCCACCGCGATGAGATAGCCGGTGCTGGTCCACTGGACCTGTACGAGGGAGGCCCCGAAGTCCCGTCGCAGGGTGGGCTGCGCGACCGTCAGAACGGTGCCGTCCAGGGCGACGATCACGGCCCCGACCACGCTGCTCGTGAGGGTGAGGCGGCGGCCGGCCGCCGGGCCGGGCTGTCTCACGCCGCCTCCGGTCCGAGGTGCGCGTCCAGCGCGGCCCGCAGCAGGGGGACGAAGTCCACCGTGCCGGTGCCGAGTTGGAGGCTGCCCCAGCTCCACAGCTGCGCGATGCCGTGCAGGTTCGCCCACAGGGCCCCCGCGGTGACCCGCGCCTCGGTCCCGGGCCTCGCCCGGCCGACGAGATCGACCAGCAGTCCGAACAGCGGCAGGCTGGTCTCCCGCAGCCCCAGCCGCCCGCTCTCCAGCAGGTCGTGACGGAACATCAGCTCGTACATGCCGCGCCGGGACATGGCGAAGTCCAGGTAGACCCGCCCGAGAGCGGTGAGCTGCGCTCGGGGGCTCGCGCCGCCGTCTCCGACCGCCTCGGTCACCCGGGCCCCGAGGTCGGCGAAGCCCCTCCGCGCGATGGCCGACAGCAGTTCCAGGTGGGTCGGGAAGTAGCGGCGCGGCGCCCCGTGCGAGACCCCGGCCCGGCGGGCGATCTCCCGCAGGGTCAGCGCCTGTGCCCCCTCCTCGGCCACCAGAGCGACGCCGACATCGACCAGCCGGGCCTTCAGCCCGGTCTCCCGTTCGTTCATGGACATGGTCTACCAGCCGGGCGTAGACAGTGTCTACCGCCGGGCCGCCGGGGAATGACGATCCGCGCCGGAGGGTTGATCCGGATATGACTCAGGACGCGAAGCAGGACGCACTGCTCAGGCTGCTCTCCGAGTACAAGGGCGGGGTGCTCACCACCCTCAAGCGGGACGGGCGGCCCCAGCTGTCGAACGTCGTTCACGCCTACAGTCCCGACGAGAACGTCGTCCGGGTGTCGCTCACGGACGACCGCGCCAAGACACGGAACCTGCGCCGGGACCCGCGGGCCTCCTACCACGTGACCAGCGACGACCGCTGGGCGTACACGGTCGCCGAAGGCACCGCCGAGCTCACGCCCGTGGCCGCGGACCCGCACGACGAGACGGTCGAGGAGCTCGTCCGGCTCTACCGCGACCTGATGGGCGAGCACCCCGACTGGGACGACTACCGGGCCGCCATGGTCCGCGACCGGCGGCTCGTGCTGCGGCTGCACGTGGAGCACGCGTACGGCGTCCCCCGCGAACGCTGACACCGGCCGTCCGGTGTCCGGGCCGGGCTCCCGGGGGCTTGGGCCATGCGTGTGACGAGGGCCGGCGGGAGCTCCGCGCATCCCGGCCGCCCCTGAATCCGGCCGGGGTGCGCGGAGCGGCTCCGCAGGCCGCGCCGGCCCCGCGCCCCCGGGCCCCGCCCCCCCCCACTGCCGTTTCAGGGGGTGGCGGAAAACCGTGCGGCCCGGCCGGGGCCGGACCGCGGTCTCACACGCAGCCGCAGGACCGCCGCACCACCAGCCGGGACGGGAACACCTTCAGCCGCTCGCGCCGCGACCCCGCGACCCGCAGCCCGTCGTCGAGTACCAGGTCCACCGCCGCGCGGGCCATCGCCGACCGGTCGGAGGCGATCGTCGTCAGCGGCGGATCCGTCAGCGCGGCTTCCTTGACGTCGTCGAAGCCGGCCACGGCCAGCTCGCCCGGCACGTCGATACGCAGCTCACGGGCGGCCCGCAGCACGCCGATCGCCTGGTCGTCCGTGGAACAGAAGATGGCGGGCGGCCGGTGGGGCCCGGCGAGCAGCTCCAGGCCGACCTGGTACGCGTCGTAGCGGTTGTAGGGCGCCTCGAAGAGACGGCCCTCGGTGGGGATGCCGGCCTCCTGCATGGCGCGCCGCCAGCCCTCGACGTGGTCCGAGACCGGGTCGCCGACGACCGGGGTCTCCGCGATGCCGCCGAGACAGGCCACGTAGTCGTAACCGTGTTCGAGCAGGTGGCGGGTGGCGAGCTGGGCGCCGCCGATGTCGTCGGTGACCACGGCCACGTCGTCGATCGCCTCGGGGCGTTCGTGCAGCAGCACGACGCGGGCGTCCCAGGCCTCGATCTCCGCGGCAGCGTTGTCATTGAGCGCGTGGCTGACGAGGATCAGGCCGGAGACCCGCATGCCGAGGAAGGCGCGCAGGTAGTGGACCTCGCGCTCGGCGATGTAGTCGGAGTTGCCGACCAGGACCATCTTCCCGCGCTCGGCCGCGGCCTGCTCGACCGCGTGCGCCATCTCGCCGAAGAACGGCTGGCGCGCGTCCGGCACGATCAGGCCTATGAGCTCGGTCCGCCGTGACGCCATGGCCTGGGCGACCCGGTCGGGCCGGTACCCCAGCTCCTTGATCGCGGCGAGAACGCGCTCGCGCGTGGCCGGGGCGACCGGCCTCGGTCCGTTGTTGATGACATAGCTGACGACGGCGGTGGAGGTACCCGCCAGTCGTGCCACATCGTCCCTCGTCACCTTGGCCACGCGCGGAGTCTACGCGGATGGACCCGCCCCTGGGCAGGGCGTACGGAGGCTTACCGGACCTCGGCCCCGGCCTCGACCGCGTGCGGGGCGCCGAGGTGCGCCGTCTCGTCCGCATCCGCCGCCTTTGGCCGGGCGGCCTTGGCCTTCGCCTCGTCCGCGGCCCGCTCCACCTTCTCGGGTGTAACGAATCGATAACCGACGTTCCGGACGGTTCCGATCAGCGACTCGTGCTCGGGGCCGAGCTTGGCCCGCAGCCGCCGTACGTGGACGTCGACCGTCCGCGTGCCGCCGAAGTAGTCGTAGCCCCAGACCTCCTGGAGCAGCTGCGCGCGGGTGAAGACCCGGCCCGGGTGCTGCGCGAGGTACTTGAGGAGCTCGAACTCCTTGAAGGTCAGGTCGAGGACCCGGCCCTTGAGCTTGGCGCTGTACGTCGCCTCGTCCACGGAGAGGTCGCCGTTGCGGATCTCCATGGGGGAGTCGTCGTTGACGATCTGCTGCCGGCCCATGGCGAGCCGCAGCCGGGCCTCGACCTCGGCCGGACCGGCGGTGTCGAGGAGAACGTCGTCGATGCCCCAGTCGGCGGTGACGGCCGCGAGACCGCCCTCCGTCACGACGAGGACGAGAGGACAGCCGGGTCCCGTCGAGCGCAGCAGCTGGCACAGGCTGCGCACCTGCGGGAGATCACGACGGCCGTCGATCAGGATGACGTCGGCACCTGGAGTGTCGACGAGGGCGGGGCCTTCCGCCGGAGCCACTCGCACGTTGTGCAGGAGCAGGCCGAGAGCGGGAAGCACCTCCGTCGACGGCTGAAGGGCATTGGTCAGGAGCAGCAGAGAACTCATCGCGCCCCACCTGCCCGGGTCGTCCTACGTTCGTGCACGGTTCGCTCGCCCATAACGTCTGGTTCCTCCTCGGTCCCTGTATGGGGGTACCTCCCACGCCCACGAGGCGGTGGGGGAGTCTGCGGCACTGCTTCCTTGCTTCTTCGTTCGTTCCCCTGCGGCGCGGCTCCCGCGTCCCGGGGAGTCGCCGTGCCTTCGTGGGCTTCGTACATCCACGGTTTCCCGTTTCGTATACAACGCTTCAGAAAGCACAAAAGGACCCGGGGGCTTCACTGCCCGAGTCCTCTGCCCAGCAGAATAGCCCACATGAGCTCAGGTCCGGCAGGTCAAGTGACGGGATCTTCCCTTCGTCCATCCCTTGAGACGGCCTCGCGCGCCCCTTTGCGGAGGTTTCTGCGCACGGTCGACGGGGTGACGATCGAAGCGGCCTACGACCCCGCGAGGGGGGCCTCCGACGACACGGAGGGGAGCCTGGCGATCGTCCTGGCGCACGGTTTCACGGGCGGTCTCGACCGTCCGCACGTGCGCCGGGTGGCCGGTGTCCTCGGCCGGGACGCGGCGGTGGTCACGTTCTCCTTCCGAGGTCACGGCGGTTCCGGCGGCCGTTCCACCGTCGGCGACCGCGAGGTGCACGATCTCGACGCCGCCGTGGCGTGGGCCCGCGAGCTGGGGCACACGCGCGTGGCCACCGTCGGCTTCTCGATGGGCGGGTCGGTGGTGCTCCGGCACGCGGCGATGCACGGGGAAGCCGGCCAGGAGCACGAGGGGCGCACGGAGGCGCGTACGGACGCCGTGGTTTCGGTGAGCGCGCCCGCCCGCTGGTACTACCGGGGCACGGCTCCCATGCGGCGGCTGCACTGGCTGGTCACCCGGCCGGCGGGACGGGTGGTGGGCCGTTACGGACTGCGGACCCGCATCCACTCCCGCGACTGGGACCCGGTACCGGCCTCGCCGGCCGAGTCGGTCCCGCTGATCGCGCCCACCCCGCTGCTGATCGTCCACGGCGACCAGGACGGCTACTTCCCCCTGGACCACCCGCGGATGCTCGCCGAGGCCTCCGGCGGCCACGCCGAACTCTGGGTGGAGCGCGGGATGGGCCACGCCGAGCACGCGGCCCGCGACGAGCTGCTGGCCCGTATCGGTGCGTGGGCGGGCACGGCCGCGGGCTAGCCTGACCGTGTCCACAGGATCCACCGACGCGTGTATCCACCGACCCACGTGCCCATGGACACACGTATCCACCGACGGCACGTACCGACCGATCCGCTGGTCCACCGGACCCGCTGGTCCACCGATTGAGGAACGACATGGCAAAGGGCACGGTGCGTTACTGGGCCGCCGCCAAGGCCGCGGCAGGTGTCGCCGAGGAGCCGTACGACGCGGGCACGCTCGCCGAGGCACTCGACGGTGCCCGCGAGCGACACCCCGGCGAACTCGTCCGCGTCCTGCGGCGCTGCTCGTTCCTCATCGACGGTGACCCCGTGGGTACCCGGGGACATGAGACGGTACCGCTGGCCGAGGGCGGCACGGTCGAGGTGCTCCCGCCGTTCGCAGGAGGGTGAGCGAGACGATGAGCAACCAGCCGTACGAGCCCCAGTTCGAGCCCCCGCACGAGGGGCACGACCCGTATCAGCAGCCTCAGCAGCAGGCCGACTGGCAGCAGCACACCCAGCAGTGGGAGGGCCGGACCTGGGAGACCCAGGCGCAGCCCACCACGCCCGCCACCGACCCGGCGTACGCGCCGCCGCGGACGCCCAGGACACCCCGGGCACCCGAGGGCAGGCAGGCGCCGCAGGGCCACCAGCAGGCCTACCCGGGGTACACGGAGCCGCAGGGCGCCGGGCACCCGCAGGGCGGCTCCCCGCACCCCCAGGCGTACGGGTACGGCGCCGCGGCCCAGCCGCTGCCCCAGGAGCCCGGCGCGCAGGGCTGGGACCACGCGCGGCCGCAGCAGCACCCCGAGGCGCCCGCGTCCGTGGCGGGGTCCGCCGCCGACGCCCCGGACGCCGAGGCGGCCCCCGGCTACGGTCCCGCGACCGTCACCGGCAACGCCCGCGTCACCGACGCCCAGCGCGCCCGCGCCGAGGGCCGCTCGCCCGTCATCGAACCCGGCATCCAGCCGGCCGGGCTCACCGCGGTGCTCGCGCTGCTGCTGGCCGGCACCGCGGCGATCGGGGAGTACGCCCTCGTCGTCCCCCTGGTGCTGCTACAGGCGGTCACCGCGGCGGGCTGGTTCCGGCTGAACGGGATGTGGCCGGCCCGGCAGGGCATCGCGCTGGCGTTCCTGGGCGCGGTGACCGCCGACGTGGCGCTGCTCGCGGCCGGCCGGGAGAACGCGCCCGCCGCGATCCTCGGCACCCTCGGGGTGTGGGTCCTGCTCACCCTCGTCCTGCAGCTGCGCAGCCACGCGGACCCGGACACCCGGATGTACGGCCTGATGGCGACCGTCGTCTCGGCGGCGCTGTCGATCATCGCGGCGGGCCACCTCGCGGCCGAGCCGGACGCGGTCACGGTGGGCGCCGTCGCGGTCGCGGTGGCGATCCTGGCCCGCGCGCTGCCGCTGCCCACCGCCGCCTCCGTGGTGGTGGCCCTGCTGGTCGCCACCGGCGCGGGATTCGTGGTCGGCGGCATGACGGACCTGGGCGGCCAGGGCGGCGGCTTCCTCGGTCTCGGCGCGGGTGTCTGCGCGCTGATCGGCCACCGGGTCGCCAGCTACGACTACCCGTCGCGCTTCGTGCACTTCACGGCCGGTGTGGCCCTCCCGCTGGCGGCGGCCGCTCCGGCGGTCTATCTGCTGGGCCGGGCGCTCGGCTAGGGCGCGTCGCGAGGCAGGGGGACTTCCGCGACACCGCCCGGAGACCCGCCGCCTTTCGTCACAGGTGATCGACAACCGCTCCGAAGGGCCCCTTGACGGGGCCCTTCGGGGTTAGGTTCGCGCTGGACGGCCATGTCGGGCCGCCCGGACACGGTCTAGGTGGGGAACCCCGAGCATGCGCGCACTGCGAATAATTCTGGTCGTCACCGTCATCCTGGGCGGGCTGTTCGTGATCGCGGACCGCGTGGCGGTCGGCTTCGCGGAGAGCAAGGCGGCGGACCGGATCAGGAGCTCCGAGGGCCTCGCCGGCACCCCCGACGTGTCCATCGAGGGCTTCCCCTTCCTCACCCAGGTGGCCGGCGGCGAACTCGACGACGTGAAGATCGGCATCAAGGACTTCGAGGCGTCCGCGGAGGGCACCAAGGGCACCGCGGGGAGCGCCGGCACCATCCGTATCGCCACCCTGAACGCCGAGATGCACGGCGTCAGCTTCAACGGCGACTACAGCTCCGCCACCGCGAACAGCGCCTCCGGCTCCGCGACCGTCTCCTACGCCGAGCTGCTCAAGGCCGCCAAGTCCCAGCCCACGCAGGTCGCCCCCGGCGTCGAGGCGCAGGTCATCGGGCTCTCCGACGGCGGGAACGGCAAGATCAAGGTCGAGGTCACGGGCACCGTCCTCGGCGCGAAGCTGCCCCAGCCGGTCTCCGTACTCAGCTCCGTCACCGTCGTCGGGGGCGACACGGTCAGGGTGCACGCGGACGCGTTGCCCAAGCTGGGCGTGGACCTCGCCGAGAACCGGATCCGCACGATCACCGACTTCGAGCAGAAGATCGACGGGCTGCCGGGCGGCATCAAGCTCGACAAGGTCGAGGCTGCCGCGAACGGTGTGGACATCTCGGTGAAGGGTTCGGACGTCAAGCTGGTCGGGTAGGACGGTTGACGGCCCCCGCTGGGGCCCCACGGTTCCGGCGGCGGTACGGAGTGGTGACCGCGCCGCGGGCCGGTCCGTACCGCGGGCGCTGCCCGGGTGCGGCGAAGCGCCGCAGGCGCGGTTGTCCGAAAGGCGAGACGGGCCCGTCCGTACGGCAGATGCGCGGCGGACGCGACGCCGGTCGCCGGGGCCCGGCGAGCGGTCGGGAGTGACGCGGGCGTGGTTTCGATGGTCATCTCATCCCACATCCCGGACGATCCCATCTCATGATGCGACACACCGGTGACATGTCCGGCTGTCCGTCCCTACGATCGGACGCATGAAGCGACAGGCGGACCTCACGAAGCGGCGGGCAGTCGACCTGTGCCGCGTCGCCGCCATGCTCTGTCGCACCTTCTAGCGGGGGCGTTCGCCCATCCGCCCTGCCCTGGCCCTTCCTCGCCAGGGACCCCCGTGCGCGCCGCGCAGCCGAGACAGGCATGACCGCGCACCCTCTCCCTAACGCACCGCCCCGCCGCAACTGCCCCGGAGGAGAACGAGCATGAGCCGCAGCGACGTCCTGGTAGACGCCGACTGGGTCCAGGCACACCTGGACGACCCGAGCGTGGCCATCGTCGAGGTCGACGAGGACACGTCCGCGTACGAGAAGAACCACATCAAGAACGCGATCCGGATCGACTGGACCAAGGACCTCCAGGACCCGGTCCGCCGAGACTTCATCGACCAGGAGGGCTTCGAGAAGCTCCTGTCGTCGAAGGGCATCGCCAACGACACCCTGGTCGTCCTCTACGGCGGCAACAACAACTGGTTCGCGTCCTACGCCTACTGGTACTTCAAGCTCTACGGCCACGAGAACGTGAAGCTCCTCGACGGCGGCCGCAAGAAGTGGGAGCTCGACTCCCGCGACCTGGTCGTCGAGGTGCCCGAGCGCGCCGCGACCGACTACAAGGCCAAGGCCCAGAACACGGCGATCCGCGCCTTCCGTGACGACGTGGTCGCCGCGATCGGCTCGCAGAACCTGGTCGACGTACGTTCGCCCGACGAGTTCAGCGGCAAGCTGCTCGCCCCGGCCCACCTTCCGCAGGAGCAGTCGCAGCGTCCGGGACACGTCCCGAGCGCCCGCAACATCCCGTGGTCGAAGAACGCCAACGACGACGGCACCTTCAAGTCCGACGACGAGCTCAAGGAGCTCTACGCCGACGAGCAGGTCGACCTCGCCAAGGACACGATCGCGTACTGCCGCATCGGTGAGCGTTCCGCGCTCACCTGGTTCGTGCTGCACGAGCTGCTCGGCGTGGAGAACGTCAAGAACTACGACGGTTCCTGGACCGAGTACGGCTCCCTGGTCGGCGTCCCGATCGAGCTCGGCGCCAACAAGTAACCCCAAGGCCTGAAGGACGGAATCGAAATATGTGTGGAGCGAAGGCCGGCGGCCCCGACGCCTCGACGATCAAGCCCGGTGAGACCACCATCCAGGGCCAGGTGACCCGCGACGGCGAGCCCGTCACCGGTTACGTGCGTCTGCTGGACTCCACCGGCGAGTTCACGGCGGAGGTCCCCACCTCCGCGACGGGCCAGTTCCGTTTCTACGCGGCCGAGGGCACCTGGACCGTACGCGCCCTGGTCCCCGGCGGCACCGCGGACCGCACGGTCGTCGCCCGGACGGGCGGCCTCGCCGAGGTCGCCATCGCCGTCTGACGGCACCCGCAGGACCTTGAACGGCTGAAGGGCCGCACTCCGGGGCGAACGCTCCGGGTGCGGCCCTTCGGTATGCCCGCACGGTCCCGCGCCGGACCGCTTCCGTGGACCTACTCTGGACGTATGTACGCACGACGGCGGCACGTGTACTTCGCCATGATGGGGACGTGCATCGGTCTCTTCGTCCTGGCCTGGGCAGTCGTGCGGATCTGGTCGATCCCCGCGGCCGTGGGGATGTGCGTGGTGGCGATGGTGATTCCGCCGCTCGCCGCGATGGTGGCCAACCGGCGTGGCCCCGAGGACCGCTGGTGGGACGACCCGTCGGGGGACCCCAAGTCCGACGAGTGGTGGGACGAGCTGGACGGGAAGAAGCGTCGCCCGTAGCGGCCCCGCGCCGCTCTCCGCAGGCTCGGCCGGCGGCGACCGCTCAGTAGACGAGCGCCTGCGTCTCGTCCGCCATGGCCTCCTGGACGAAGACCTGGGCGCCCGCGATGCGCACGCCCTGCAGCACGTCCGTCTCCGTGATGTCCCGGCGGGCCGCGCACTGCGTGCACAGCGTGATGCGGCCCGCCGCGAGGATCGAGTCGATCAGACCGGGCAGCGGAGCCGCGTGCGGAAGCTCGAAATCGGCGGCCCGCCCCGGCAGGGCGAACCACGCCGACTCCCCGGTCAGCCAGAGGGAGACATCGACGCCACTGGCCACGGCCACCGCCGCCACCGTGAACGCCTGTGAGCAGCGCTCCGGGGCATCGGACCCTGCCGTCACCTTGATCAGGAGCTTCTTCGCCATGGATGCATGGTAGTCGGCGGAGTCCGAATCGTGATCAAGGCCCTTACAACCCCGTGGCCCAGCCATGGGTCTCCTGTGCGCGCGGATACGGAATCCGTGCTTCGCGTTCTGTGGGGGGACGGGTTGGAAGTCGAGGCAGTACCTGAAACACCCGAAGCGGCCGACGCACCTGGGGAAAGACCCGGAGCGCCGCGGCCGCCCGAGGAGAAGTCCGGGCAGACGCCCGAGCAGTCGTCCGGGCAGACGCCGGAGCAGTCGTCCGAGAAGCAACCGGCCGTGCCTGACGCACCGGCCGTGCCTGACGCACCGGCCGAGCCTGACGCACCGGACGTGACCGGAGCATCCGACGCACCCGACGTCTCCGGCGCATCCGATCAGCCGGACGCAGCCGACGTCTCCGGCGTACCCGGCCCGCGTCGGCGTCGTCGGGGGCGTACGACCCTGTTGATCGCCACGGCCGCCGTGCTGGGGCTGGTCGCCGGTACCTGTGCCGGCTATCTGGTCCAGGCCGACCGTGAGCCCACCAAGCTGCCGTCGCTCTCGCAGCCCGTGGTCGCCCAGGCGCGCGGAGCGACGCCGGAGCCCCTGTCGGCCGCGCAGGACCGCCAGGTGAAGACCGACGGCGACCTGCGCAAGCTGCTGCTGAAGCGGCCGAAGGGAGCGCGGGAGGCCGAGTGGATCAGCCGCGACGGCTGGATGGACGTGGGCGAGTACGCGGAGTCGTTCGAGAAGCCGGCCGGCGCCTTCAACGACCTGGTCACGGACCAGTTCCGGCGCGCGGCCGTGACGGGCTGGAAGGAGGGCGGCACCTACAGCGTGGAGGTCAGGCTCCTCCAGTACCGCCAGGAGGAGGAGCTCGCCGCCGGTGCCGCGTCCGAGGACGGCCAGTACTGGGCGAACAAGGAGAGCGGCACGCACAGCTGGGCCATTCCCGGCACGGGGAACGGTATGGCGTACGTCGACGGCACGCCGGACAGGAAGCCCGGCTACCTGCCGATGTACGAGGCACAAGCGCACGCCTGGCGTGGTGACATCGCCATGGAGATCTGGGTCTACGACAGCAAGCCGATCCCGAAGGCGACGATCATGGATCTGGCCAAGCGGCAGATGGAGCGGCTGTGAACGAGCGATCGGCGAACCCGCCGGAGGAGTCCACTCCCACCGCCGAGCCCGAGGTGACCGCGCCGGTGTCCGCCTCCGGGCCCGAGGTGACCGCGCCGGTGTCCGCCTCCGGGCCCGAGGTGACCGCGCCGGAGCCCGCGCCGGAGCCCGCCCCGGTCAAGAAGCCCGTACGCCGTGACCGTATCGCGGCCGTCGCCGGTGCGGTCCTGCTCGTCGGGGCCGTCGTCGCGGGCAGCGCCTACACGGTGGTGACCGTCCAGGACGCCGACCGGGACCCCGGCGCGCCCACCTGGACCTTCCCCAAGGCCGCGCACGACGCCGCGAAGGCCGAGAAGCCCACGGGACTGGCCGCCGTGCTGGTGCCGTACGACAACGACGGTTTGACCCGGGGGCCCGACATGGCGGAGTTCGGCAACGACGCCTCGCTCAGCGGCCCCGAGGCCACCGCCCTGCGCAAGGAGTCGCTGCGCGAGCTGCCCCGCACCCAGCGGCGGGAGTTGGAGAAGCGCATCGACAAGCAGCACACCAAGGGCATCGCGATGCGCAGCTACCTGGTCACCGACACCTTCACGACGAAGGCCGAGTTCACGGTGAGCATCGAGCTGGCCCAGATGGAGGACAAGGCGGCGGTCCGGAACATGTCGACGTTCCAGAACGAGTTCTTCGACGCCCTCAAGATCTTCCGCACGGGGCCGAAGATCGAGGGCCACAAGAACGCCAAGTGCTTCCTTCCGCCCAAGGACAAGAAAGAGGAGCTCGACGCGATGGTCTGCTCCGCCTATCAGGGCGACGTACTGGTCAGCCTCACCGCGTACGGCGCCAAGCCACTGAACACCAAGGGCGTCGCGACGCTGTTGCGCAAGCAGCTCGACCGCATCGCCGAGCCGGGGGAGGCGGTATGACCGAGCAGACGACGTCCGTGGAGGAACAGGCCCCCGTGGTGCCCGCGCCCCCGACGGCGGACGCGCCCCCGACGGCGGACGCGCCCCCGACGACGGACGAGCCCCCGACGACGGACGAGCCCCTCGTCGAGCGGGCCGCCGAGCCGCCCCTCCACCCGCCCGTCGGACCGGCGGCCGGCGTGGCCGCCGGACCACCGGTGAAGAAGGACCGCCGCGTCCTGCGTGCCGTTCTGCGCTGGACGGCCGCGGCCGTCGTCTTCGCCGCGGTCGGCACCTCGGCCGCGTACGGGATCACCCGGATGGAGCGGACCGACGTCCCGGGTCTGGCGACGGAGTCGGACGGCCGCTGGGACTACCCGGAGATCACGCGGCCGCCGCTGCCCACCGGCAGCCCACGCCCGTTCGACGACGCGAACAAGGCCGGCACCCACTACGCCGACCTGCGCAGACTCGTGCTGTCCGCTCCGAAGGGCGCGAAGGCCGACGCGGCGCTGAGCGGCGAGGACGGCTGGCTGGCGCCGAAGACCTTCCTGGCGGAGTACGCCTCGAAGGACGACCGGGACGCCGTCGGACAGCTGCTGACCGACAACGGGCTGCGGAACATCGCCGCGCGCGGCTGGCGCATGCCGGACGGCACGCACACCCGGATCTACCTGCTGCACTTCGGTACCGCGAGCGTCGTGGACGACCTCAACGGCGTCGAGCTGACCTCCTACGGAGCCCCGCAGTACGCGGTGCGCGGCGCCGCCACCGTGTCCAGGGACGTGGAGTCCCCGGATCACGCCGGGGTCGACGAGATCACGCGTCTCTCGTACGCCGAGACCAAGCCGTACGGCGCCGAGCAGGTCCGTGAGGCGTACCTCGCGGCCGGGGACACCCTCGCCCTGATCGTGCAGTCCCGCAAGGGCGGCGCGAAGGCCGTGCCCTTCCAGCAGACGGTGGCCCTGCAGAGCCAACTGCTGGGCTGAGCCGCCAGGGCGTACCTCGCAGAGAGAGCCGGGCCCCACACGACTAGAGTGGGGTCCGGTTCTTGTACCGCCTGTCACCGCCCACCACCGCGTCACCCGAGGAGCACCCCGTGCTTGAGGCATTCTTCGAAGCCCTGCTGGTTCTGGTCTGCGTCGGCGTTCTGGCCTTCGCCGGGCTGACCGTGAAGAAGCTGTACCAGGGCCAGCGCTGACCCCGCCTCTGACGTCGACGACGAAAAGCTGCTCATGATCGAGATCCCGTCCGACCTCCACAAGGACCTGCTCCCCCTTGCCTTCCTGCTGGGCAACTGGGCCGGCGCGGGCGTCCACGACTTCCCCGGCTCCGAGAAGTGCAACTTCGGGCAGGAGGTCACCTTCAGCCACGACGGGCGCGACTTCCTCGAGTACCACTCGCACACCTGGGTGCTCGACGCCGACGGGAACAAGGTCCGGCCGCTGGAATCCGAGTCCGGCTTCTGGCGCATCGACGCCCGGCGCAAGGTCGAGGTCGTCATGACCCGCGACGACGGTGTCGTCGAGATCTGGTACGGCGACCTGGCCGAGAAGAAGCCGCAGATCGACCTGGTCACGGACGCGGTGGCACGCACCGCCGCCTCCGGTCCGTACACCGGCGGCAAGCGCCTGTACGGCTATGTGAAGAGCGACCTCATGTGGGTCGGCGAGAAGCAGACCCCCGAGGTCGAGCTGCGCCCCTACATGTCCGCGCACCTGAAGAAGGTCGTCACCCCGGAGGACGTCGAGCGCTGGGCCAAGGCCCTCCCGGACGACATGCCGGACGACGGGATCGCGTTCTTCAAGTAGGCCCGGCGCCGACCGCGCCGACCGACGCGACTCTCAAGCGATGTACAGGGAAAGTTCACGCATCTCTGATGTGGGGCCGGTAACTCTACGAGGGTGACCGGTCCCACTTTCCTTCCCGAAGTGCCCCCGAACCCACCCGTACCTGCCCCCTTGCCCGTACCTGCTCCCGTACCCGCGGCTGCTCCCGCGGCCGTACCCGTTCCCGCGGCCGCCCCCGCCCGGGTGCTCGTCGTCGACGACGAGCAGGACGTGCGCGAGCTGCTCACCGAGACCTTCCGGCTGGCCGGCTTCGCCGTGACCGCGGTCGGCACCGGCGTCGCCGCGCTGAACACCGCCTACGCCGAGACCCCCGACCTGGTCGTGCTCGACGTACGCCTCCCGGACTTCGACGGCGCGGACGTCGCCCGCATCCTGCGCGACGCCGGCCGGGAGGTCCCGGTGGTCCTCCTCCCCAAGCCCTTCAGCCTGGAGAACGTCGTGACACGCGTCAGAGAGATCCTGGCCGCCTAGACTGGGCCGCGTGGTAGGCACCGACTGGAAGAGCGATCTGCGGCAGCGCGGTTACCGGCTGACTCCGCAGCGGCAGCTTGTGCTCGAAGCCGTGGACACGCTGGAACACGCGACCCCGGACGACATCTTGGTCGAAGTGCGCAAAACGGCTTCCGGTGTCAACATCTCGACGGTCTACAGAACGCTGGAGCTGCTCGAAGAGCTGGATCTGGTCAGCCACGCGCACCTCGGGCACGGCGCACCGACCTACCACCTGGCCGACCGCCACCACCACATCCACCTGGTGTGCCGGGACTGCACGAACGTCATCGAGGCCGACATCTCGGTCGCCGCGGAGTTCACCGCGAAGCTCCGCGACACCTTCGGCTTCGAGACGGACATGAAGCACTTCGCGATCTTCGGCCGCTGCGAGGACTGCGCGGCCAAGAAGTAGGGCTTCCGGAAATGAGAAATAAATTCGGCGGCTGCCGGGTCGTAGGCTGTGTGGATATGAAGAGCCCCCTCCTGGCCCTGCCCGGCGCGGTCCCCGCCGAGGGCGTGGACGAAGACGTCGCCGCCCACTACGGCGACCTGTTCCGGGAACAGCGCGCCCTCGCCGACGGCACCGGCTTCGTGGACCTCTCGCACCGCGGCGTCATCGCCGTGACCGGCGAGGACCGGCTGAGCTGGCTGCACCTGCTGCTCACCCAGCACGTCACGGACCTCCCGGTGGGCCGTGCCACCGAGGCGCTGATCCTCTCCGCGCACGGCCACATCGAGCACGCCCTGTACCTCGTCGACGACGGCACGACGACCTGGGCCCACGTCGAGCCCGGCACCCAGGACGCGCTGATCGCGTACCTGGAGTCCATGAAGTTCTTCTACCGTGTCGAAGTCACCGACCGCACGGGCGACTTCGCGGTCGTGTATCTGCCGGCCGGTTCGATCGCCGAGGTCCCCGAGGGCGTCGTCGTCCGCGAGACCCCGTACGGGCGTGATCTCCTCCTTCCGCGCGCGGACCTGGAGGCGTACGCGGGGAAGGCCGGTCCGGTGGCCGGGCTGCTCGCCTACGAGGCGCTGCGCGTCGAACACCACCGCCCCCGGCTCGGCTTCGAGACCGACCACCGCACCATCCCGCACGAGCTGGGCTGGATCGGCAGCGCCGTGCATCTGCAGAAGGGCTGCTACCGGGGCCAGGAGACGGTCGCCCGGGTGCAGAACCTGGGCAAGCCCCCGCGCCGGCTGGTCTTCCTGCACCTGGACGGCAGCGAGGTGCACCTTCCGCCGCACGGCGCCGAACTCCGCCTGGCCGGCGACGGCCCCGACGGCCGGAAGATCGGGTTCATCACCACCGCCGTACGGCATCACGAGCTCGGCCCGATCGCACTGGCCCTGGTGAAGCGGAACGTACCGCTCGACGCACCGCTGCTCGCGGACACCACGGCCGCGGCGCAGGAAGTCGTCGTCGAGCCGCAGCCGTAGCCGTAGCCGCAGCCGTAGCCGTCACCGGTCACCCGGCGACGCCGTCGCCCCTCACCGGTCGTCGGCTCATGCCGGCGGGGTCGTCACATGTCGACGACGACGGTGAACGGGCCGTCGTTCGTCAGGGAGACGCGCATCCCGGCGCCGAAACGGCCCGTCGCCACCGTCGCGCCCAGTGCGCGCAGCTGGGCGACGACCTCGTCGACGAGGGGCTCGGCGACCTCGCCGGGGGCGGCCGCGTTCCAGGTGGGGCGGCGGCCCTTACGGGCGTCGCCGTACAGCGTGAACTGGCTGATCACGAGCAGGGGCGCGTCGATGTCACTGCATGACCTCTCGTCGGCGAGCATGCGGATCGACCAGAGTTTGCGGGCCAGTTGGGCCGCCTTCTCCTTGGTGTCGTCGTGCGTGACGCCGACGAGCACGCACAGCCCCTCGCCGTCGATCGCCCCGACCGTCTCGCCGTCCACGACGACGCTCGCGCCGTCCACCCTCTGCACCACCGCACGCATGGCGACCATCATGCCGTGCGCGGCCGAGGCCGCACCGCAGGGGCCGGGGCGAAGCCGTCCGAAGGTCCCCGTGGCGCCCTTTGGGGTTTCTTTTTTTATCCTTAACCCCCCATCTAGGTCCGATCAGGGGCACTCGGTCACATAGCGGCCACTTGGGGTGGCACGATGCGTGTGTTGCGGTGCAACCGTGGGGTGGACCGCGCCGGTTGAGGGGACGGAAGAGGCACATGAGCACACCGAGTACCGGGCAGCCGCCCGGAGTCGTGTCGTTGACCCGGACGAATCCGCGGGCGGGAGGCGGTCGCGCGGGAGTCCACCGCCCTCCCGCGCAGCGCACCGACAGCCCTCTGCCCCCGGACTCGCCCCAGCCCGATCTGACCCTGCTGCGGCTGCCGGAACTGCGGACCCTGCGGCGCGACGCCCAGCGCGACGAGGCCGACCTCAGCTATGTGCGACGGCTGCTCCAGGGCCGTATCGACATCCTGCGGGCGGAGCTGGCCCGGCGCGGGGGCCTGCGGGCACCGGACGCGGACTTGGTCCCGGGCTCGGTTTCGGCCTCGTCCTCGGGTTCGTCCTCGGGTCCGAGCCTGGTTTCGGGTGCGGGGGGACCGTCCGGGGAGCCCTCGGTCGTCGACCGGCTCCCGGAGATCCTGACGGACGCGCCGGCCCGGCACCGCTCCTCGGCCCGCCATGTGACGGTGGGCACACCGCACGGCGAGGAGTACCGCCGGCTCGCCTCCGACATGCTCTCCGAGGTGGAGCTGTCGGACCTGGAGGCCCGTACGGACGAGGAACTGGTCGAGGGAATGGGGCGGCTGGTGCGCTACGAACAGCAGGTCTCCCGGCGCCGCCAGCGACTGCAGCGGACGGCCGACGATTGCAGCGCCGAGATCGCCCGCAGGTACCGTGATGGGGAAGCACAAGTAGACGACCTGCTCATGTGACGCGGTGGCCCCCGGTGATCCCGGGGGTGAGCGGTGGTCGCTGCGGCCGCACCGGGAACCGCCCGGGCACGCGGTCGCGGCGCTCGGCCGGCGGTATCCGGGACATCCCCCGGTGCGGCGTCCCGGTCCGATCACGCGCGGGTCCCCGTCCCGGAAGGCCACCGCCGATGTCCGCCGCCCCCGCAGACCCCTCCATACCCCCGTCGTCCCCGTCGTCCCTGTCCTCCCCGTCCTCCCCCTCGGCCCCGCCGGTCCGTCCGGAGGGCGTGGCCGGTGCGGCCCCCCAGGCGTCGCGGGCGCCCCAGCCGGTACAGAGCCCTCCGGGCCCTCCCGTCCTGGCCGAGGTCGTCCGTTCGGGATTCGTCGAGGGGCACCACCGGGGCAGCCTGGTGGTGCTGGCCGCGGACGGGTCGGTCGAATGGGTACTCGGCGACGTGGACACACCGGTCTTCCCGCGTTCGTCGAACAAGCCGATGCAGGCGGCCGGGGTGCTGCGGGCCGGCCTCGACCTGAGCGGTGAACGGCTGGCCCTCGCCGCCGCCAGCCACTCCGGGGAGACCTTCCACCTCGACCTCGTGCGGAAGATGCTGGACGAGCACGGGATCAGCGCCGAGCTGCTGCAGTGCCCGCCGGATCTGCCGCTGGACCCGGTGGAGGCGGAGACCTACCTCGCGGCCGGCGGCGTGCGCGACCGGGTCACCATGAACTGCTCCGGCAAGCACGCGGCGATGCTCGCGGTGTGCGCGCAGCGGGGCTGGCCGCTGGAGTCCTACCTCGACCCCGGTCACCCCCTTCAGCAGCTCATCCACACCGTGGTCGAGGAAGCGGCGGGGGAGCCGGTGGCGGCCGTCGGCACGGACGGGTGCGGGGCGCCCTTGATGGCCCTCACCCTCACCGGGCTGGCACGGGCGTTCCGGTCCTTCGTCACCGCCGCGCCGGGTTCCGCGGAGCGGCGGGTGGCCGACGCGATGCGGACCCATCCCGAGTACGTCGCCGGTACACGGCGGCCCGACACGTGGCTGATGCGGGAGGTGCCCGGGGTGCTGTCCAAGATGGGCGCGGAGGCCGTCCAGGCGGTGGCCCTCCCCGACGGCCGCGCCTTCGCCTTCAAGATCGACGACGGTGGGGGGCGGGCGCTGGGTCCCGTCCTGGCCCGCACGCTGGCCCGGCTGGGGCTGGACGCGCCGGTGCTGTCGAGGATCGGACGCGCTCCGCTGATGGGCGGGAGCGCGGAGGTCGGCGAGATCCGCGCCACGCTCTGACCGACGGGGTCTTCTCGCCCCCGCCGCCCCGCCCCGGCCCGGGCGGGGGGGGGGGCGGGCGGCGGGCCGGCCCGGGGGCCGGCGCGGCGGGGCGCCGGCCGCCCCGCCGCCG
>NZ_JBHWEL010000006.1:0-25283 GCF_042734135.1 Streptomyces sp. NPDC059668
CCCTCAGCCCGTCCGGCGTTTGAGGACGAGCCCTTCGGGCGATGCGGGGGTCCAGGGGGCGCAGCGCCCCTGGCGGGGGTCTGGGGGCGGAGCCCCCAGGGACGGTGGGTGGGTGAACGCCGGCTCCTACTCGGCGGCCCCGTACATCCGGTCGCCGGCGTCGCCCAGGCCCGGCACGATGTAGCCGCTCTCGTTCAGGCGTTCGTCGACCGACGCCGTGACGACGGTGACGGGCGTGCCCGCGAGCTCGCGCTCCATGACCTCGACGCCCTCCGGGGCGGCGAGCAGCACGACGGCGGTGACGTCGTCGGCGCCCCGCTTGATCAGTTCCTGGATCGCCGCGACGAGCGTGCCGCCGGTGGCCAGCATGGGGTCCAGGACGTAGACCTGGCGCCCGGAGAGGTCGTCCGGCATCCGGGTCGCGTACGTGGACGCCTGGAGGGTCTCCTCGTCGCGCACCATGCCCAGGAAGCCCACCTCGGCGGTCGGCAGCAGCCGCACCATGCCGTCGAGCATGCCGAGACCCGCGCGCAGGATCGGCACCACCAGCGGGCGCGGATAGGACAGCTTGACGCCCGTCGTGGAGGCCACCGGGGTCACGATGTCGACCTGCTCGGTGCGCACGTCCCTGGTGGCCTCGTAGGCGAGCAGGGTGACCAGTTCGTCGGCGAGCCGCCGGAAGGTCGCGGAGTCGGTGCGCCGGTCGCGCAGGGTGGTGAGCTTATGGGCGACCAAGGGGTGGTCGACGACGTGGAGACGCATGCCCACAACAGTAGCCGGGCCTCCGTGCCGCTCGTGCTGGCATCAAACCGCCCGTCCGAGGGAAGGCGGGAAGGACGAACCTGGGGTGGTGTGCGTATGACGGACCGGGAAGAGAAGTCCCCGGAGCAGTCCATGCAGCCGAGGCGACCGAAGGACTCGGCGCGGCCGGAACAGCCCGAGCGGCCGGTCCGCTGGCCGGAGCGGCCGGTCGAGCGGCCCGAGCAGGAGACGGACGCCCAGCGCAGGCGACGCCGGGCCCAGTTCCTGCGTGAACTCACCGAGGCGCGCGAGCTGCGCGACCGCGTCCAGCCACGGCGCGCCAAGGTCGCCCGCCTCCGTCACGCCATGCGCATGCGCACCTTCCGCTGGTAGCTCCGGGGGTCTGCCCACGCCGTGAGGGCGTAGACATGCACGCGCGACGCCGAGGGCCGCGTACGATCCGCTGATAGCGATCAAAAGAGGCAGACACAGCAGGCCGAAGACGTCCCCTGAACGCTCTGTTTCTGCCACGATTCCGAGTGGGTGGGGTCTCGGAGCAGCACTCCCCGCCCATCAACCTCCGCCGGGGGGACCCCCAACCGGCACGCCTATGACCAGTGGGAGAGTCACGGTGTACTTCGCCGCACTGCTCGCGCGCACCGAAGACGGGTGGGAAGCGAGCGACACAGAGCTCGACGATGTGGAGAGCCTGTCGGATCTGACCGACCTGGCCCGTGAAGCCTCGGAGGAGGACACGGTGCTCGTACTCATCGAGCAGGAGGACGCGTGGTTCGGCGTCGTCCGCGTGGACGGCGAGGAGGACCCTCGTATCTACGTCTCGGATGCCGCAGCCGCCGCCCGCAGCTCGTACGGCGAGATCCTGCTCACGGACGAACTACTAGGACGGGATCCGGGCGACGACGACGCCGACCTGGACTCCCTCGACCTGGACGGCACCGAGGACGGTGAGCCCGACGACGCAGACGACTCCGACGACGAGGAAGAGAGCGTCTCCAGCGAGGCCGTCTCGCACAGCCCCGTCGGGGACCGCGAGATCCTCGCGGACCTCGGGGTGAGCGAGAAGGAACTGCTCGCCCTGGACGAAGGCGACGCGCTCAGCACGATCGCCGACGCCCTGGGGGCGGCGGAGGTCCTGGAGACCGTCCGCTAGCTCCCCGGGTTAGGTTTCCCTGGTGAGCGGCACGACAGAGACCTTTCCACGAGATCCGGTACGCGACCGCTGGCGGGCCGCGATGCGGCTCGCCCTGGACGAGGCCGACCGGGCCGTCCAGGGCGGGGACGTCCCCGTCGGCGCCGTCGTGCTGTCCACGGACGGTACGACGGTGCTCGCGGCCGGACACAACGAGCGTGAGGCCACCGGTGACCCGACGGCGCACGCCGAGGTGCTCGCGATCCGCGGGGCCGCCCAGCGGCTCGGCGAATGGCGGCTGTCCGGCTGCACGCTCGTCGTCACCCTGGAGCCCTGCGCGATGTGCGCGGGCGCGCTGGTGCAGTCCCGGGTGGACCGGGTGGTCTTCGGTGCCCGCGACGAGAAGGCGGGCGCCGTCGGCTCCGTCTGGGACCTCGTACGCGACCGCCGGCTCAACCACCGGCCCGAGGTGATCGGCGGTGTCCTCGACGAGGAGTGCGGCCGTCTTCTCACCGGATTCTTCCGCTCCCGCTGAACTCCGGGGGGTGCGGGAAACGGATTTCTGACCACGGCCCACCTTGGGGTAGGGTCTTCCTCGGTAGCGTGTCCGAGCGGCCGAAGGAGCTCGCCTCGAAAGCGAGTGTGGCGCAAGTCACCGAGGGTTCAAATCCCTCCGCTACCGCAGGTAGACGAAGGGCCCGGTGGATGACACCGGGCCCTTCGTGCGTCTCCGTCTCAGTTTCCGTCTCAGTTGGCCGTCCAACGCGCAAAAATCCCCAGCATCTCGGACACCCGACCCCTACGCTCGCCGTGTGGACCGCGACTGGATGCATCTGCGACTTGAGGCGTTCGCTGGCCTCATCACCGAGTACTGGAAAATCCGACAAGTGAACGGCGATACGTCAGTAGCAAAGATGCGGCTGTACGAAGCTGAGCCCACAGTCGTGAAGATCTTGCAGAGCCTCGATCCCCGAATTGCGGAGGCAGGCGTGCTGGGGGATACCGACTGGGGCGGCCTGTCCATCAGCGAGTCTGAAGTCCGCCGCGGTATAGGCATGCTGGCGGACATGGACGAGTGGGCGATTCGACTGGCACCAGACGCCCCGTCCCTCCCCGCCGATAAGTTCCATTCGTGGGTATGGGACGCCGCCCGGACGTTTTGGGAGTCCAAACACTATCGGGCCGCAGTTCATGCCGCCGCCACATCGATCAACGCACACCTTCAGGACAAGCTGGGCCGACGCGACCTGTCGGATGCGAAGCTCGTGCAGGAAGCCTTCAGCGACAAAGCCCCGGAGACGGGCAAGCCGCGACTCCGGATACCAGGCGACCAAACAGACCCAGGAGTCCAGACACGACAGCGCGGCGCCCTCGCGCTCGGTCAGGGCGCCTTCTCCGCACTCCGGAACCCTGCCGCTCACGAAACGGGTGATCTGACGGAGCAGGAGACTTTGGAGCAGCTAGCCACCTTCAGTGTCGTTGCACGGTTCATCGATCAGTGCCAGGTCGTGACCTGAGCAAATGGGGGGCAGGTAACCCGACCTGCCCCCCCATTTGCTCACCTGACCGGTACAGGCACTCCCGCGGCTCCGTCGTCGGGGCCTTTTTTCTTGGTCTCCCAGATGAGTCCATCGACCTGGTGGGCGACGTCGCTTCGGACCGAGTCCACCATGTGCTGATACCGCGCGGCCATGGCCGTCGTAGACCAGCCCATGAGTCCCATGACGGCTCGTTCTGAGACTCCGAGGATCAGCAGCACCGTGGCGGCAGTGTGTCGGGCGTCGTGCAAACGGCCGTCTCGCACCTTTGCGTCGCTCAGTAGCTCCTTCCAGTCGTCGTAGTCCGTTCGTGGCGGGGTGCCCCGCCCTACCGGCGTAGCGAAGAGCCAGCCTTCATCCGTCCAGGCAGACCCCGCCGCGTCGCGTTCGGCATCCTGCTTGGCCTTGTGCGTCTTCAGCAGGTCTACGAGCTGCGCCGGGAGACCGACCGATCGGCGACCCGCGCGGGACTTCGTGTCTGCTGTCTCCGGGTTGGTCCGTTCGCGCTGCAGGCAGTAGCCGGCCTTTCTGCCGCACGTGTCGCCGCACCCGTGGGCGTAGTGCGGGCGGCGCCGGCTCCGACGCACCATCAGCACCCCACGTGACAGATCTACATCAGCCCACTTCAGGCCGAGAGCTTCCCCCTGCCGGAGCCCGAGAGCCAGGGCTACGGCCCAGCGGGCAGAGTTCCGACGGTCGTCGGCGGTCCGAAGCAGTCGTTGAACTTCCGTGACGGTGTAGGGCTCGATCTCCTCTTCGCTCAGACGAGGAGCCTTGGCGAGCTGCACCGGATTGCGCGCGAGGTGACCGCGCCGTACCGCCTCATTCAGTGCAGTCCGAAAGGTGCGGTGGATCTGATGGATTGTTCCGGCCCTGCGACCATCGGCCTGCATCTTTCCGTAGAACCGTTCGATGTGCTCAGGTCCGAGCTTGTCCAGACGGTGTGCTCCAAGAGCGGGGATCAGGTGCTTCCGCACTGCAACGCCGTACCCCACCATCGTGTTCTCGTTGACGGCCAACGGGGCGATGCTTTCAACCCAATGGGTCAGCCACGTCTCGACCGTCCAGGCTCGCCCGGCCTTCCGAACGGTGCCGCCGTCCCGCTGCTTCTCCAACTCGCGTACAGCGGCCGTCACCTCGGCTCGGGTCTTGCGTTCGACATGGCGCCGGTCGGGCCTGCCGTTGTCGCAGATGCCGACAGTGACACGGCCGTGCCACTTGCCGTCCTTGCCCAAGTAGATGGACGAACGGCCGTTGGGCTGCCGGGTGCGCTTGTTCTTCTCTTCTGCCATGTGTGCTCCTCAGGCTGCCGTGGCGGTGGCGGTGGTGGTGGGTTGCTGGTTCTTGCGGCGGCGGGTGACGAACTCGGGCACGGCGTCGACCGGCACCCTGCGGAGGTGGCCGACGGTGATGGATTCCAGCTCTCCCGAGCTGATGAGCCGGTAGCAGACGGTGCGTCCGATCCGGAGGCGGCGGGCAGCCTCCTCCACGGTGAGCAGTACGAGGGTGCTGTCGAACGCGCCGGCGGGGGCCGTATCCATGCGGGGATCTCCCTGGGACCGAAGGAGTGGGCTGGGGGCCGTGCAGAGGTAGCGGGATGCGCGTGTCTGTCCGAGGCGCGGATTTCTGCGTCACCCGCGCCATCAGCGTCATTTGGTGCGCTGACCTGCTGTTTTGGGTGACATGGCGGATCGGGGCTGCGTCACCGCCGCGTCATCGGTTGCGTCACCGGGTGACGCAGGTGACGCAGAATGACGCAGAGGAAGCCGTCTGCGTCACCGCTGTTGCCGCAGGTCAGCCGCCGTTTCCCGGCTCGGGTGACGTGGGTGACGCAGCGTCTTCCTACTTAGGACAAAGAAGGGGCTGCCTGTAGTACTTGGGTGCGCCTCAGCGCGTGAAGAAGGAGCCGCTGCGCGGCGCGACCTTCGGGCGCCGTTCCGCCGAACTGCAAGAGGAGCACGTGCTCCTCTTGCAGTTCGCTTGAGCCTGCGGGATCGCGGTCAGAACGCCCGCGACTGCTCGTGCGGCGCCGGGGGCAGTGTGCGGGTCATTTCGAGGTACCGGCCCGCCTTGGTACGCCCCGCGTCCACGACGACACGGCGAGCCGCCAGGGTGGGCTGCAGGCGCTTGAGGCGGTCGGAGAGGACTTTGCCGGTGGTCGGCCACCCCTTGGGCAGCGGACGGTACCCATCGCCGCTGTAGAGGGTGCTGAGGCAGGCAAGCCACTCCGTGGACGTCATCCGCTGCGCGCTGCCCGGCTCGATGGTCTCGGCATGCAGGAGAACGGTCTGCGCGAGGAGGTCACCCTCGATCACGTCGTCGTTCAGGTCGTCCAGACTCGCCCGGTAGGCGGGCAGCGCCCCGAGACCGGTGGCCGCGTCGAACTGCGCGCACAGGTGCGCGAAGTCCGCCATCCGCAGATCCGTGGGGGTCTCCGCCTCCACAGCGCGGACCTTGACCGTCAGGTCCAGCAGCGAGCCGAGGACCACGGGGAGCACTTCCGCGTAGTCGGCCCACAGTTCGGCCTCCGTGCGCCGGACCTTGGGCCGCTCCAACCGCAGCGGGAGCAGTCGGTCCGCGAGGTCGGGGCGGATGACACCCACGTCGATGCCGGTCAGGAGCAGGGGCCGGCGGTAGCCGACGCGGAAGACGTCCCCGTCGGTGAACAGGGCCCGTTTGACGCTCTCGGCTCCGGTCACGATGCAGCACATCGCGTCCGACAGGTCCGGCGTGACGTGCGAGAGGTTGTCCAGCGCGGTGACCCATCCCGCCGCCACGGCCGCGATCAGGCTTTCCTCATCCTTCGGCGCCCGGCGCAGGTCACCGCTCATCCCCTCAATGATCCGGGTGAGCATCCGGCCCCCGGTCGACTTCCCCGCGCCCTGCGGGCCGGTGAGGAACGGCGCGGGCACCGGCACGGACGGTCCGAGGCAGCCGATCAGCCACACGATGGCCAGGCACTCGGTCTCGGCACTGGCGAAGTTGCACAGCCGCATCAGCAGATCGATGCCCTTGCCGTCGGTGTCCTTGGCCGGCAACGGGAGTTCCCCGGTGAGCTGCGTCCGGCGCCAGCACACCTCGCGCGGATCGGGGGTGAGGATGTCCCAGCCGGACGGGTGGATGCGCACGGACTTCCCGTCATCCCGTCCGAGGTCCAGCCATGTCGCCCCGTCGAACCCCGGAGCGACGCGGATGTGTACGGGCTGGACGTTCTCGGTGAGCGCGAGTGCTTCGATCAAGTCCAACGCCTCCTTGATTGCGGACCCGTTGAAGACGCCGATTCCGTCCTTGAACAGGCCGACCATGAGTTCCTGGCGGTGGCTGCCCGTGGTGCCCTGCGAGCGGATCGGGCGGGCCACGGGGTGGCCGTTCTTCTGCGCGTACACGGTCCCGTCAGCGGTGCGGAAGTACCGGAAATGCTCCTGCGCGTAGTCCGCGATGACCTTGCGGGCGGGGTTCTTTTCGTCGTCGGACATGGTCACAGTCCCAACGTGGTCAGGGCGTTGGTCCACGCGTCCGTGCAGTGCCGGGGGCTCTCGCCCTTGGCCTGCGCGGCGGTGAACAGCCGGGCGGCGTGCGTGTCGGTAAGGCAGCCGCACCGGCCGTGGGTGGACAGCACCGCGAGAAACGTCCGGTAGACGGTGGCGTGCACCGCACTGCGGGCGGCGGTGATGCGCTGCTCCGCCATGGCGATACCGCGATCGAGATACGAGGGTGTGCGGTGCGGACACTGGCCCCGTTGCCCGCTGAGGGGTGCTGACAGCGTCTGTGGCGCCCTACGGACCGCAGGCGGCTCCTTTACTGCCAAAGCGCGCACAACGTCCGTGAGAGCCGCCGAAGCGCCCTCACCGGGTCCGAGCCAACGGGCGTACGCCATAAGAGACTTGACGTCCACGCCGGGGCGCACGGCGTTGCCGGACGGCATGGTGCCCCGGTAGATCCAGTGCTCGCCCCGGGTAGTGGGCACGGTCCGTGTGGCGGGCAGGCTTGCGTGGGCCCATGCGATGGCTGCCGCGTTGTCGAGGTCCACGACGGTGAGGCTCGCGCCGCCGGGGTGGTAGGCCAGGCCCGCGGCCTCGTGCCACGCCCGCGCCCAGGTGGGCGAGTCGATGACGTTCGGGTCAGTGGTGGCGGCGGCCCAGCCGTGGCACGGCTGCGGGCAGACGCACGGCCCAGGCATTTTCATGTTCGGCCGGCCGCCGCACGCGTTGCGCGCGCAGGCGGGGCAGTTCCCGAACGGCAGCTTCCCCCGGCGCAGCGGCAGGACGGGGACGCCCTGCGCGGCGAGGCTGAGGGCGGTGTTCAGGTGCCCGTTCATGCGGCGGTCCTCCCTTCGAGGGTGAGGAACTGGGCGGCGATCCACTGGGTGTAGGCGGGGGGTACGGCTTTGCGGGCTTCGAGATTGGTCATCCAGGTGCAGCCCATGGCGTCGGCGTAGGCGCGCTCGCCCTTGTGCTCGAACGCGAGCAGGTCTTTGCGGTGCCAGCACGGTGCGACCAGGTCCCCGCCGCCGCCCCACGACGTCTCGAAGACGCGGTGTCGTCGGACGTTGAGGCCGAACTGCGTACCGCACATCAGGTAGTCGGGGCGGAGCAGGCCCGCGGTCGCGGTCTCGGGGACGTTCTCGATGACCCACGGCCGACCGGTCGCATGCATGACCTCACGGCCGGGGCCGATCAGGTCGGGATGGCTGTCGGGGTTGCCGCGCCATTTGGTGACGGTGGCGTAGCGCTCGCAGGGCCAGGAGCCGTGGACCAGGTCGTATTCGTGGCCGTGGGCGGTGCAGTAGTCCAGGCCGTCGGCCTGGATGAACGGGAATGGGTAGTTCGGCTGCGGGGCGATGTCCACGCCGGTGATGTCGAAGCCGGCGAGGTAGTAGCCCATGGACAGGCCTCCGGCGCCGCAGCACAGATCCAGCAGCCGCAGCCCGTTCGGCCGCCGCAGCGGCAGCACGCGCGCGCTCATGCAGCCACCGCCTTGGCGCGCAGGCTGTAGCGGGCATGGGTGCCGGTCCAGCGGGCGTAGGCGGGCGGGATGCATTCGCGGATGCCGTCGCGGTTCATCCAGGGGACGCCCATGACGTGGCGGGCGTGGTCGACGCCGGAGAAGTTGCCGACGAACTGCCCGTAGTGGCCGGGCGGGATCGGGCGGCCCATCTTCGCCTGAGGCACCGTGTGTTCTCGGTGGGCAGGTTGCGGGAGGGTGAAGCCTCCCCCGGCCTCGAAGTACCGGTGCCGGTAGGTCGCGAGGTTGAACATTGGCCCGCACAGCATCACCGGGGCCCGGAGCTTGGGCACTGCCCCGCCCACGTTCTCGATCACCCACGGCCGCCCCGTCGTCTCCAGCGCGGCGCGGGTGGGGCCGATCAGGTCGGGGTGGGCGTTGCCCTGGATGCGCTGGCAGTCACTGTCGAACTGGCAGGGCGGGGAAGCGCTGATGAAGTCGAACTCTCCGCCGTGTTCGAGGGCGAACGCGACCGCGTCCGCCTGGACGAACGCGTACGGGTAGCGCGGCTGCGGGTCCTTGTCCACGCCGGTCACCTCGAACCCGGCGTCGGCGTAGCCCTTGCCCGCGCCGCCCTGGCAGCAGAACAGATCCAGTAAGCGCGGCCGCCGGCCACGGGCTCGCCGGACGTGGGTGGGTTGCGTCATGCTGAATGTCTCCAGTTCCTTGGTGAGGTGCTGGCGAGCAAGGGCGGCCCCGGTTCTTTGGCGAGACGTGGGGGCCGCCCTTGGCGTAGCTAGCTGTAGAAGCGGTTCCGCTTGATCACGGCCTTGCGGATGTTGACCGTCGTCCCGCCCTTCGAGCCGGACGCGGAGAAGATCTGTACGGCGATCCATCCGCCGAAGATCACGGCGGCGAGGATGATGAGCTGGGTGATGAGGGCGGTGAGGGCGGCGATGAACGTCGTCAGGAGCAGCAGCCCGCCGCACACCGCGAGGAACCCGACGCCCCCGAGCGCGACATTCACGGCCGCTCGGGAGACGGCCGGCTTGGCGGCGACCGGTTCGGGCTGCATGGGGCTGATGGCGTAGCCGGTGACGACGCGGCCGTCCGGGAGGACGACGCTCGCCACGCTCGGAACGGCGCCCGGCTGCACCGGAACGAGCGGTGCGGGCGCCATGACGACGGGTGCCATCGGGGTGGGCCGGTGGACGTCCACGGCCGTCTCGTAGCGGCCGTGGGGGGCGTGTTCGGGGTACATGCGGAATCCCTTCGCGGGGCGGTGCAGGGAGGCGGGACCACCCCCTTGCGGGGTTGCTGTGGAGGGGTGTTCCGGGGGTCTGACCTGCGGTCCTCCCTGACTCCCTGAGCGATCATCTGTGCAGCTCAGGGGCAGGGAGGTGGGTCAGGGAGGGGTTCAGGGAGTTCTCCCTGCCTCCCTGCCCGGGGCGGGGTCGGCTCCCTGTCATCCTTCGGCGGAAGCGGAACCGTCCGTGCCCCGGTTGGCGAGGGCGCGGGCGACGCGGTCGCGGCCGACGACCATGCGGCCGTCCGACTTGTAGGCCTCGGCTCCGGTGCCGTCCAGGACACGGGTGAGGTCGGTGAACGACCACTTGCCGTAGGCGTCCTCGCTGAGTGCGGCGAGCCGCTTGAGGACGTCCTGCGTCTTCAAGCGCGGCTTGTCTCCGAGGACGCTCGCGATGTCGGCGAGCGGGTCGCGGTCCTCACCGCGCTCGATCAGGGTCAGGGTGGTGACTCCGTCGCGCAGGGCCTTGGCCCGGTCGGCGATGGCGGTCGCCTCTTCGGTGCTGATGTAGTGCGTGCGCACCGTGATGGACGACTGGCCCTTGGGGATCTCGATCCCGTCCGACGCGACGACCAGCGTTCCCTTGTCGAGCCCGGGACGCAGCAGGTTCGGTGCGGCGCCCCCGTCAACGGCCTTGTCCCCCAGGGCCATACGGGCCTGAGATTCCGAGCCGAGCGCGAGCGATGCCCGGGTGTGGGCGCCCTCGCGGACCAGCTTGGGAAGGTTCTGGTCGGTCGGGTCCTGCGTGCCCTGCCACAGCAGCACGTTCACCGCTCGGCCCTGGTTGTGGATCTTCCGCGCCGCCATGAAGTAGCGGGAGGTGGAAGACGATCCGCCGTAGGGCCGCTTGTCCTCGCCCTTGACGGGGCACATGAACGCGACCTGCGCCTCATCCACGATCACGATCAGCGCCGGGAACTGTGTGCCGGGCGGGGCCTGGAGGCGGCGGTTCATCTCTTCCACCGCGTCCTCCAGCATCTCCGTGACCTGGATGACGTGGTCATCCGTCGGGCCCTGGATGAGCCGGGCGGCGAGCCCGTTGCACATGGCCCAGTCGCCGGCGCCCTTGAGGTCCCCCATCCAGAACTCCACCGACCGGTCCAGGGCCAGCCACAGGACCAGCGACCGCAGCGCGGCCGTCTTGCCCTGGTTGGACAGACCGGTGATCAGAAGGTGGCGCTGGTAGACCGACAGGGCCGCCGCGTCGCCGCGCAGGTCCTGCCCCCACGGGGCGCGGCCCTTGGCGTAGTCGGCGGTCATCGTCTCGTCGGTGACCAGCGGAGACGGGCCGATCGGCTGGTCCAGGGCGCCGGAGTCCGCGATCCAAAGCCGCACCGTGCGGGCCGCCTGCGGGATCACGATGAAGACTTCGTGCTCATGCCGGGACAGGTTCTCGGCAAGCTTCCGGCGCCGCTTCTGGATCTCGTTCGTGGACACCCCGGACGGGAGCGTCACGTCGACTTCCACGCCGCATCCGGCGATCCGGATCGGACCGAGCATCGACGCGCCCGCGTCGCCCATCTCCTTGATCGCACCCCGCAGGGGGGCGACCCCCAGGTCGCGCAGGGCCTTGACGACGATCGACGGGGTAATCGGCTCACCCTCACCGCTCCGGACGTTCGCCGGCAGCGCCCACGCGGGGGCGGCGTGCTGCTTGCTGCCGACTGCCCAGAGGGCGAGCAGGGCGAGGAACGGGCCGATGGTGATCGCGGGCCCCCACACGACCTGGACGATCCAGATCAGCAGGTTGATGAAGTCGACGGCCGCCATCAGCGGGGTGACGACGTCGCTGACATCCTTGGTCGCAATCGCCATGACGATGCCGAGGGCGACCAGTCCGCCTATGCCCATGCCGGTGCCGGCCGCGATGCCCTTGGCCGCGTCGATCGGGGAGGTGAGCAGGTCCATGCGGCGGCGGTGGCGGGAGTCGCGGTAGCGCTGCCCGCGCTCTTCCCACTCGGCAGCCAGTTCCATGTTCCCCGCGGCTTCGGCGGTGCGCATGTACCGCTCGTATCGGGCAGCCGTGCGGCCGTCCCACGCCCGGCGCCCGACGATCCTGGCGCCCCCGACCACGTACAGGCTGTGGCGGGCAGCAGCGCGGGCGGTCGTCTTCGTGCGGTCGTGCGTGACGGCCGTCTTCACCGCGCGTCCGGAGCGGACCCACAGCGGAACGGGCGCCGGCGGGGCGGGTTCGGGGACCACGGTCAGGGTGGTGACGGTGGCGGGCTCGTTGGTGTCCTTGTGCAGGTGGACGACGTTCTCGGTCATGTGGAGCGTCTCCTGTTCAGGCGTGGGAGCCGGGGACGATGCGGTTGGCGAGGTGCTCGAAGCCGTAGGCTTCGGCCTCTTCCTGGTCGACGAGCCAGTCGTGTTCGCGGGCGGCGCGGCGGGACTGCCGCTCGATGCCGAAGCCGGCGCGGGTGCTGGCCACGACCCGCTCGAACACGCCCTTGCGGCTGAACTGCATGGCGTGGGTGAGTTCGTGGACGAGCGTCACGGCGAACGCTTCGGGGCTGGGGTGCTTGTCGACGTCGATGATGATCAGCGCGCTCTTGTCCGGGCGCGGGATCGCGCGGGCCTGGATCTCGCGGGCCAGCCTGCGGGCGTCGCGCTCGGCACGGCTGAGGGTGCGGCGGTCGAGTGCGCCGGCGAGGGCGATGTCGGCGGCGGCCATCGCTTCGGCCATGCCGCGTTCGTTGGTGAGGATCACCTCGACGTCCGGCATCCGGCCCGGCACCGCCCGGTTCACCACCGGCACGGCCTGTTCCGCCAGCCGTTTCGCGGTGCGGGCGGTCGAGCCGTATCCGGGGATCTTGTGCGTGCTCACGGTCGTCTTCACACGAGTCTCCGAGAGAGGGAAGCCGCAGGTCACGCGGCAGCAGATTCGGCAGAGATGCACAGGCCACAGATGCCGTACCGGGTCGACAGGCAGTAGCTGTAGGTGATCCGGCAGCGGGGGCAGGTGCGGCGGGCGAGCATCGCCAGGGCGAGCGCGCCCCACTTCCGCGACGTCATCGGCCGGACGGGCTTGGCCAGGTCGAGGCGGTAGAGGTAGGAGACGCGCACCCCGCCCTGCCGGCGGTTGACGCGCATGACCTGCGCGGCGATGTCCTGCCCGCCCGGACGCAGACCCTTGGCGCGGAGCTGCCGGCGGGTGGCGAGGCCGTCCGGGGCCAGGCGCCACGGGTAGGTGGGTATCCCGTAGCGGGCCCCGGTCGGGTCGAAGCACTTGCCCCACGCGGCGGACATCAGACGGCCGCCTTGGCGGCCCGCTCGCCGCGCAGGGTGTCCCGCAGCATCCGGGCGTTGACCGGCGAGGTGTGGACCGCGAGGCGGATGCCCTCCGCGGTCAGCTTCGCGTCCGGCCAGTCGGCGGTGACCCGCCGTGCCTCATCGAGCAGTTGATCCGGGGTGCGCTTCGGCCTGCTCGATCGAGCAACCGCCGGGACCCGACCGGTCGCCCGGCGCGGGCGGGTCGACTCCGCAGCAGCCACCGACCGCCGCTCGACTGCCGGAGCCGGCGCGGCGGGAGTCGGGACGGGCTTGAGGAGAAGCGCCGACTTCTCGAACGGAACGGCCACCGGATCGGGCATCCGTACCGGCGCCACGGCGGCCGGGGCGGGGGTCGATTCTACGAGGTCAGCCGTAGACCGTTTCGTTATGACCTCGGTAGATTCCTCCGCATTCGCGACCAGGGCCGGAATCGGGTCCGGGACCGGGGCGGGGCGGTGGTGCAGCACCTTCGCGACCAGATCGGAGCCGAAGTAGATCGAGCCGACCGGAAGCGACGTGGCGAGCAGGACGAGGGCGTAGTTGGCGGGGTCCCAGTCGGCGAGCCGTCCCCAGTCGACCGTTGCGCCGTGCAGCTTGGGGATGAGTCCGTGGACGTAGTTGAGGACCAGGGACGCGGCGGTGTAGGTGCCCAGGACCCGCAGCGCGAACGTCCTTGCCTGGTCTGTCAGGACCAGGGTGGCGACCAGGGCGAGGGCCATCAGGCCGTCGACCACGAACGGGTAGAGCGTCGCGGCCGTGTCATCCGCGCCGATCGCGGTGGCGATGTCCCGCAGCGCGTTCCAGGACACCCGGAACGCCATGGCGACCACGACCACGAGGGCAAGGACTAACAGGCCCTTTCCCCACCGGTTCACGCCGCACCGCCGACCGCGTCGGCGGTGCGGTTGGCGAGGACGCGGTACTCCGTGAGGACCCGGGCGAGGGCACGCCGTACCCGGCGGGTGTCGACCTCGTTCGGGGTGTGGTCCATGGCGATGATCTGCGCGTCGATCAGGTCGACGTCCGCCAGGATCAGCGGCATCTCCCGCTCGATCGCGTCCAGCTCCGCAGTCGTGGGCTCGTTCCAGTCGGCGAACGCGGTAACGGCTTCCTGAACAGTGACGATGGGGTTCATTGGGTCGTGTTCTCCCTAGAAGATGTACGGCCCGAAAGCGGCCCCGGAGTTGCACCTCCGGGGCCGCGCGCCGTGTGGGGTGGGGTCAGGTCAGTCGGTGAGGGTGATGCCGGTGGCCGGCCGGTCCTGGCGGGCCAGCTCGTTGCGGATCCCGGTCGTCGCGTCCCCCTTGCTCACCGGGTGGTCGAAGCGCGCGGTGTCACTGACCTGCTCCCGGTTGCCGGTGCTCAGGTCAGTGACGGTGGCGGTGAAGCTGTGATCCCTCTTCATGTGCTCTCTCCCGTCCGTGCCGGGACGTCTGTTCCGGCTCCCTGCCACCCCGCCCGTACACACCCTGTGGAAACGGGTTGGACGGGCGGGGGAGGCAACCGGCCGCAGCCTTTGAGCTGCGGAAAGGCTGGGCGCGCTGTACCGCGCACCGGGACAGAGCCGGTGCGCGCCCGCCCTCTTGTGCGAGGTGGGACGGGCCTACCTGTCGACCCATCGACCGCCCGTGTGCAGGCGGCTGGATCGGCACACTGTTGAGTTCTCAACCAACGAGCGCTCACTTCGTACTCGCCCTCTCGGGCTTTCCTCCGGGCACATCCCTAAGGTTCCCTAGGGTTCCCTGCGGTGTCAAGCAGTAAGGTAGGGAACCTCAGGGAAGTGACGACAAGGAGCAGGCGACATGGCAGGCCAGGCCGACAATCGGGCCCCGTACGCGAAGATTGCCGCCCACTACACGGAACTGATCGAGTCGGGTCAGCTAGAGCCGGGAACACTCTTGCCGAGCATCAAGAACCTCGCGGAAGAGTGGAAAGTGAGCACCGCGACGGCTGAGAAAGCCCTGCGCAAGCTGCGCAACGACGGTCTCGTTCGCGGCATCCACGGCATCGGAACTGAAGTTCTGGACCGGCCGGCTCCGATGTCGTCGGGATCTCAGCGCCAAGACCGAGGACGCCGCACCGGGTCGAGCTGGGGACAGGGTGAACGGTCCGACTCGCATCAGGCATCCGTGGTTCCCGCCCCCGCCGATGTGGCCCAAGCACTGGACATCGCCCCTGGGTCCGATGTGGTCCGCCGGAGCCGGGTCTACAGAGACCGGCACGGCATCGTCGCCCACAGCACGTCTTGGATTCCCGGTCGGTACGGCAAGCTGATTCCGCAGCTCGCAGTGAGTGAACGCCTGACAGGTGGGACGTCACTCCAGCTCATCAGCCAGGCGACGGGCCACCCGATCAGTCACCGCATTGACACCGCTTCGGCGCACCTTCTTACGCCCGAGTACGCACGGCTCTTGGAGCTTGACGCCGACGACCCTCTGGCGGAACCAGTGGTGGTCATGACAGCGAAGTTCGTCGACAGTGAAGGCAACATCGTTGAGTACGGTGTGGATCTCGGAGGTCCGGGCCGTACGTGGCGCACGGAATCAGAGGTCTCCCCGTGATGGTCCTGGACGACACGCTCGCCAGCGTGCTGGAAAATCGCCTAGGAACACTGCTTGCAGCCCGCCGGACTGGCACAATCACGCCCGAAGCCGAAGCAGAGATCAAAACGATCGCCCAAACCTTGACGAGACCGATGTCCCCACGCCCACCCGTTTGTGTCCTGATGGCCGGACTTCCCGGCTCTGGTAAGACCACGCTTTCCCGCGTGCTCACCGATCGCGGGTTCGTTCGCCTCTGCCCAGATGAGGAGATGTATCGGCGCCACGGTGTGTACGGAGTGGACTTCCCGCGAGGCACCTTTCCCACGCTGGAGCGGCCGGTCCTCGAAGACGTGGCGGTTGAACTCGGGCAACTCCTCACGGCTGGGCACGATGTAGTCGTTGATCATGGCTTTTGGACCCCAGACGATCGACGTCGGTGGCAGGGCATCGCGGCCGACGCTGGCGCCACCCCTGTACTCGTCTATCTGGCAGCTAGCCATGATGAACTCTGGGCGAGGATCAGCAAGCGCAACGACTTCCACGCAGACGATCCGAACTCGATCTACTTCTCAGAGAGCGACCTTCAGCGGTATCGGACACGGTTCATCCCTCCTCAGGCAGACGAACCACACTTCCTCTACGAAGGCGACGCTGCGGACGTGATCGCGGCCGTAGAAGCCCCTCATCCTTGATCCAGTGCGAGCGCACGCGCGGCACCCCCGGCCGGACAGCCGAGGGTGCCTGTCACACATGTCGATGTGCAGCGATGCAGCTCAACCGCGACGGCGGCCAAGAAGGAAGTACGCCAGCGGCAACAATGAGGCGAGGGTGATCAAAGCCGCCTCAAGCTGCCAGGGCATATTTGCCTCCATCATGTGCAAAGCGCGCGCCATCAGGTAAGGACCGAGGACAGAGCCTCCGACTCCGGTTGCCACCACGATGGACGTCACCAACAGGCCAGACTGCTCTGCGGGCACGCCCAGAGCGATGGACGGGCCATCCGGAGTCGTCCTAAAGGTGACATGGGCCGCCGAGGTCGGCTGACCTTCACCCAGATACTGCGCGTCGCACTGCTCGCTCATTCCCACTCCCTGTTGGGAGGTTCAGCCCTAGGTGCCGCCACCCAGGTTGCAACTGAAACCTCGCCATGATTCGCCCATCCACAACTCCCACGTCGCTGGCCGCTGCTACTCGAATGTGCATTCGGGGCTGCTCCCGGACGAAGCGTCCGGTGATGCAGAGGCAGCCCCTACTTGGATAGACCTTGAGCTTCCGCCGCGCGTCACGCCACGGCGGCCAGAGGTGGAGACAGCGCACCACCTTCTGACTTCCCCAGACCTTAGCAGCAGTGGTGCATAGACGCACCAACTTGATGCAGATACGATGTGCGCTGTCGATATACCTTGGAGGAACTGAATGCCTGATCCCACGAGCAGGCCGCAACGCCCAGCCGGCGAGCGATACTCGGTAACGTTCGTGCCGCCCGCCGTTCAGGCCATCGCAGAGCTGACTGAGAGCACTGGCCTGTCAAAAGCAGACGTGATCAATCGAGCAGTGCAGATCTACGCTTACCTAGACGCACAGACGCGAACCGGGGCGGATCTACTGCTACGAGAACCGGATGGCAAACCGGAGAGGCTTCATATCGTCTGACGAGCCCGCCAGGCTCGTCAGCCCGTCTCAGTTTCCGTCTCATTCACCCTCGTCCGGCGCCGTCCACAGCGGTTCACGCGACGAGCAGGTGCACAGGGGTGAACGGTCCTGAATGAAGCCGGATAGCACCCTGACCAGCACGAACAGACCTCGAAAGCGAGTGTGGCGCAAGTCACCGAGGGTTCAAATCCCTCCGCTACCGCTTGAGAAGGGCCCCGTCGAAAGACGGGGCCCTTCGTGCGTCGTCCCGCCACTGGGGGCCGGGGGAAGCGGCGTGCGGGACACGCCGCCGCCCCGGCGGGGGCGGGCCTCAAGTCCGCGCCGCGGGTTCGGATGAATCCGTGCCGTGGACCCCGCAGTGAGGTCCGTCCCCGGCCCTGCGGGCTCCCGACCGCTGGGCTCGGCTCCATCGTGCGCCCGCGCGGCCGCGGACGGGACCGGCAAAAGGCCCCGGCCAGCAGGCCGTTGGTCCATAAAAAAGGCGTGAAGGTTACACTCGCCGCCGGCACAGGGGGCCCACCGGGCGCAGCAGTCACAGGGGAGGCCGCGATGGCGGTGAATTCGAAGAAGATCGCCGTCTATGTGCTCGTGGTCTTCGCGCTGTACGTGATCATCACCGATCCGGCGAAGGCCGCCGACTACGTCCAGATAGGATTTGAGGGCATATCGTCCGCTGCCCGGTCCGTCGGCGACTTCATGACGTGGATCGCCGACGGAGCCAAGAACTGAAGCCCGACCCGCGCCGCGCCACCAAGGAGTACCCGTGATCCGCCATCTGGTCCTCTTCAAGCTCGACGAGGGCGTCGAGCGCGACGACCCGCGCGCCGTCGAGGGCGTGGCCGCCTTCCGCGCGCTCGGCGACCTCGTCCCCGATCTGCGGTTCTGGGAATGCGACTGGAACATCACCGACCGGCCCGTCGCGTACGACTTCGCGATCAACTCCGCGGTCGACGACACGGACGCCCTACAGCGGTACTTGGAGCATCCCGCGCATCAGGCGGGCGTCGCGCTGTGGCGCGAGTTCGCGACCTGGGTGATCGCCGACTACCCGTTCTGAGCCACGCACTCCGGAGCCCCTCGCCGTGATCGGCGGGGGGCTCCGTCGCGTCCCGGGCCCCCAACTCTCCACAATTCCCGCTCAACACGGCTTTATGCGGTGCTTGCACACAGTGCACATGTCTTGTGATGCTATGACCGCTTTTGACGGATGAGTTGACGGATCTGACGGATGATAGAGGTGGAGTTGACCGTGCCGGCCAGTACTGCGCCTCAAGCACCGCCCCAGGAACCGACGGCGCCCCGGGAGCGGACCCCGCTCCACGAACAGGCACCTCCCCAGGAGCGGACTCCCTTCCAGGAACAGCCGGCACCTCTCCAGGGCCGGGCCCCGCTCCTGGGACAGGCGGCACCGCCGCAGGACCGGACACCGGAGCAGGAGCGCGTGCCCGAGGCGCATCGGGCGCCGGAGCAGGAGCGCGCACCAGAGGGGGCGCGCGCACCGGAGGAGGAGCGCGCGCCCGAGGAGGAGCAGGCCCCGTTCCAGGAGGCCGCCCCCGAGCGCCGCCGCGGCGCCGACACCCGGGCCCTCACCCAGGTGCTCTTCGGCCGCCTCAAGACGCTGGAGCCGGGCACCGCGGAGCACGACCACGTGCGCGGCGCGCTCATCGAGGCCAACCTGCCGCTCGTCCGCTACGCCGCCGCCCGCTTCCGCAGCCGCAACGAGCCCATGGAGGACGTGGTCCAGGTCGGGACCATCGGCCTCATCAACGCGATCGACCGCTTCGACCCGGAGCGGGGCGTGCAGTTCCCGACCTTCGCGATGCCGACGGTCGTCGGCGAGATCAAGCGGTACTTCCGCGACAACGTCCGCACCGTCCACGTACCCCGCCGGCTGCACGAGCTGTGGGTGCAGGTGAACAGCGCCACCGAGGATCTGACGACGGCGTTCGGGCGCACGCCCACGACCGCCGAGATCGCCGAGCGGCTGCGCATCACCGAGGAGGAGGTGCTGTCCTGCATCGAGGCCGGACGCTCGTACCACGCGACCTCCCTGGAGGCCGCCCAGGAGGGCGACGGACTGCCCGGACTGCTCGACCGGCTCGGCTACGAGGACCCCGCGCTCGACGGCGTGGAACACCGTGACCTCGTCCGCCATCTGCTCGTGCAACTGCCCGAACGCGAGCAGCGCATCCTGCTGCTGCGCTACTACAGCAATCTGACGCAGTCACAGATCAGCGCCGAGCTGGGTGTCTCCCAGATGCACGTGTCAAGGCTCCTCGCCCGCAGCTTCGCGCGGCTCCGATCCGCAAACAGGATCGAGGCGTAACCGGTAAGAGCGAATCGCTCACAGGTTCTTTTTCCGTCAGTTCGGCGGTGAAAAGCAGTCAGACCAGCCTTTTCCAGGGCCGATTCACCCCTTCCATGTCGACATGTCACTACAGCGTGTTGCCGACATGTGACATTCTGCCGGAAGCGCGTTTGCCGCAGCCTCCCGACCGGTATTCAGGTGGAGGCTGCGTTCCTCCGACGGGAGCGTCCGCCGCGACCGTCCGCGACCCAAAGGGGGTGGCATGTCCGCAGACCAGGGCAGCTCGAAGGTGCTCACGCTCACGAAGAGCGACTCGGAGCCCGACGCGCTTCACGTTGTCGTTGCCGACGTATCGGCCCTTCCGGCCCCGGACGCCGTCCCGGCCGCTCCGGCCGCCCAGGCCGCTCCGACCTCGGAAGCCATCGACACCCGCACCCTGTCCCGCTCCCTGTTCCTGCGGCTCGCCGCACTCGGTGAGGACAGCCCGGAGCGCGGCTATGTACGGGACACGCTCATCGAGCTGAACCTCCCGCTCGTCCGGTACGCGGCAGCCCGCTTCCGCTCCCGCAACGAGCCGATGGAGGACATCGTCCAGGTCGGCACCATCGGCCTGATCAAGGCGATCGACCGCTTCGACTGCGAACGCGGGGTGGAGTTCCCGACGTTCGCGATGCCCACCGTCGTGGGCGAGATCAAGCGCTTCTTCCGCGACACGTCGTGGTCGGTCCGGGTGCCGCGCCGTCTCCAGGAGCTGCGGCTCGCCCTCACCAAGGCCAGCGACGAGCTCTCGCAGAAGCTCGACCGCTCCCCGACGGTCGCCGAACTCGCCTCCGTACTGGGCGTGTCCGAGGAGGACGTGGTCGACGGCCTGGCCGTGGGCAACGCGTACACGGCGTCCTCGCTGGACTCGCCGGCCCCCGAGGACGACGGCGGCGAGGGCTCCCTCGCGGACCGCCTCGGCTACGAGGACACGGCCTTGGAGGGCGTCGAGTACCGCGAGTCGCTGAAGCCGCTGCTCGCCAAACTCCCGCCCCGCGAGCGCCGCATCATCATGCTGCGCTTCTTCGCCAACATGACGCAGTCGCAGATCGGCGAGGAGGTCGGCATCTCCCAGATGCACGTCTCCCGGCTGCTCACCCGCACCCTCGCCCAGCTGCGCGAAGGTCTCATCTCCGACTGAGGGGCCGAAGCGGAAGAACGACCCCCGGAGTCTTCATAATTGACGGTCCGTCAGTCACACTGGCGCGATGCGTCGAGCGGGTCGAACGACTTGTGATCCTGGCCGTGGGGGGGGGGCCGGTGGGGGGGCGCGGGGGGGGTGGGGTGGGGGCGGGCGGCGTGCTGGGGGGCCGCGTCGGAGCGCTCCCGCCCGTTGGGCCCACGGGGGGGGGTGGGGGGGGGGGGTCCTCACTTTTTGTCTGCGTGCGCGGGGGGGCCCCCTGTGGGCCCCCCCCACGGCTTTGGTGTGTCTGGGCGCCGTGCTGACGGCCTGCGGGAGCGGCGGGGGCGGCGGGCACGTCGCGGCGGGAGTGCCCGGCGGGTCCGGGAGGGCGGTGGCCCCCACCGGGGACGTCTCCCTGGCCCCACTGGCCGGGAAGAGCGCCACGAGCCCCGGGAAGGGCCCCCGCGGCGACGCCGGGGCGGCCGGGGACGGGACTGCCGGTGGCGGGGCGGCCGGTGGCGGGACGGCGCCGGCCGCCGGGAGTCCGGGACCACCGCGACCGTCCTCGGGTCTCGCGGGGAAGGATGCGGGTACGGGCGGGAGCCGCGGATCGCCGGCGCCCTCCCCCGGGGGAGGCGACCCCGGTCACGCGCAGACGGGTGCCGGCGGCACGCCGGCCCCGCCGACGCACCCGGCGCCGTCCACACCGGCGCCCGCGGCCGTCGAGGTGGGCGCGCCCGAGCGGGCGGCCACCGATCAGCGCTGGTGCGAGAAGGTGACCCTGTCCTTCCGCAACACCGGTGGCACCGCCGTCCGTTCGGGCACGGTCAGCCTCGGGACGCACATCATCGGGGCGCTCGGGATCGACTGGGCCACGATCGGCTCGACGCGGGACCTGCCCGCCCCGATCGCCCCGGGAGCGGGCGCGAAGAAGTCCTGGACGGTGTGCGTCGACGCCTGGCGTGTGCCGTGGGGCATGCACATCGAGACGCGGGACGTGTCCGTCCAGTGGAAGTGACCCGCCGCTACCGGCGGGACGTCCTCACGACAGGGCGAGCCATGCCACGGCGGCCACGACCGCCACGGCGACGACGATGCCGATGATGAGGCCGATGCGGGGACCCGCCGGGGCGGCCACCTGCTGCTGCTGACGGGCCTGGGGGCCCTCGTCGACGAAAGCGCGGAACATCTGGGTGCTACCCGCGGGGTCGTAGTTGCCCTCGGGGCCCTGGGTGTTTGCCATGGCCCAGGACCCTAGCGAATAGCCGGAGCCCGCCCAAGTGCGGGGGCCCCTCGGGTGCACGACCGCACCTCACAGCGGACTCTCAGTCTGGCACCGCCTCCACCAGCAAGTTTACGTTTGCCAATGCTTGCCTTTGCCATGTTTTTATCCCGGCGGAGGCCATTACGTTTGCCTGCAGCAACCAACTGCATTTATGGTTGCCCCAAGCAACGAATACTGGAGGGGCGATGGCCGAGCGGGCGCAGTACGAGGAACTGGCTCGTCAGCTCAGCGCCATCGGCGCCGTGAAGAGGGAGCTGGCGCGGATCCTGCCGCACGACTGCCCGGCGGGTTCCGCCGCCGTGCTGACGCTGCTGGGCCGCCACGGCGACATGCGGATGAGCAAGCTCGCCGAGCTGCTCGCCGTGGACATGTCCGTGACCAGCCGCCACGTCGCGCACGTCGCCGACCGGGGCTGGATAGAACGCCTCCCCGACCCGGCGGACAAGCGCTCGCGCATCCTGCGTCTCACCGACGCCGGGCACGCGCGGCTCGACGAGCTCTCCCGGCGCTCCTCGCAGCTCTTCGCCGACCGGCTGAGCGACTGGTCCGACCACGAGGTCGGGCTCCTCAGCCACCTGATGGGCCGGCTGCGCGAGAGCTTCGGCGACTGCCGCGCCACCCAGCGGCCCCCCTGGCCCGCGGAAGCCGGAGCGGTCCGCGCACCGACAGAACCGACCACCACCCGTACACCCGCGTAAGCACACAAGAGCACTAGAGAAGGAAGCCCATGGCAACGACCACACCAGCCGGTGTGCGGGCTCACGCCAAGCACGGAGGTGGGTCCTCCGACGGCGCTCCGATGACGCACCGGCAGATCATGGAGGCGCTCTCCGGGCTGCTCCTCGGCATGTTCGTCGCGATCCTGTCGTCGACGATCGTCACCAACGCCCTGCCCGAGATCGTCGGCGACCTGGGCGGCGGCCAGTCCGCCTACACCTGGGTCGTCACCGCCGCGCTGCTCTCCATGACCGCGGCCACGCCCCTGTGGGGCAAGCTCTCCGACCTGTACAGCAAGAAGGCGCTCGTACAGATAGCCCTGATCATCTACGTCCTCGGATCCGCCGCCGCGGGTCTGTCGCAGAACGCCGGCATGCTCATCGCCTGCCGCGTGATCCAGGGCATCGGCGTCGGCGGTCTGTCCGCCCTCGCCCAGATCGTCATGGCGGCGATGATCTCCCCGCGCGAGCGCGGCCGCTACTCCGGCTACCTCGGCGCGACCTTCGCCGTCGCAACCGTCGGCGGTCCGCTGCTCGGCGGCGTCATCACCGACACCTCGTGGCTCGGCTGGCGCTGGTGCTTCTACGTCGGTGTGCCGTTCGCGGTCATCGCGCTGATCGTGCTGCAGAAGACCCTGCACCTGCCCGTCGTGAAGCGGGACGTGAAGGTCGACTGGAGCGGCGCGTTCTTCATCTCGGCCGCGGTCTCGCTGCTGCTGGTCTGGGTCACCTTCGCCGGTGACAAGTACGACTGGATGTCGTGGCAGACCGCCGCGATGGTCGGCGGCGCGATCCTGCTCGGCGCGGTCTTCGTGCTCGTCGAGTCCAAGGCGAGCGAGCCGATCATCCCGCTGCGGCTGTTCCGCAACCGCACCATCACCCTCTCCTCCCTCGCCTCGCTCTTCGTGGGCGTCGCGATGTTCACCGGCACGGTCTTCTTCAGCCAGTACTTCCAGCTGGCCCGGGACAAGTCCCCGACGATGTCGGGCGTCATGACCATCCCGATGATCGGCGGCCTGTTCATCGCCTCCACGGTCTCCGGCCAGGTCATCACCAAGACCGGCCGGTGGAAGTACTGGCTGGTCAGCGGTGGCGCCCTGATCACCGCGGGCCTGGGTCTGCTGGGCACCATCCGCTACGACACGACCTACTGGCACGTCGCGATCTTCATGGCGCTGCTGGGCCTCGGCATCGGTATGACGATGCAGAACCTGGTGCTGTCCACGCAGAACCAGGTGGCGCCCTCCGACCTCGGCTCCGCCAGCTCCACGGTGACGTTCTTCCGCTCCCTCGGCGGCGCGATCGGCGTCTCCGCGCTGGGCGCGATCATGTCCACCCGGATCACCGACTACGTCAAGGACGGCCTGGCCGGCCTCGACCCCAAGTACGCGGCCGCGGCGGCCTCCTCCGGCACCGGCACCATCCCGGACATGGACGCCCTGCCCGCCCCGCTGCGCACCCTCCTGGAGAGCGCGTACGGCCACGGCATCGCGGACGTCTTCATGATCGCCTCCGCGCTGGCGCTGCTCGCCTTCTTCATCATGCTGTTCATCAAGGAGGTCCCGCTGCGGACCTCGGGCGCGCTGGCGCAGGCGGCCCAGGCCGCGCAGGCCGACGCGGGGGTGCCCACCGTCGCCGCCGAGCAGGAGGCCCCGGGCCGGGCCGTCCCCGCGACGAGCATCGCGACGAGCACCGGGACGGACACCGAGTCCGCGCCCGAGGGCACCCAGCGGCTCGCCGCCGTCGCCACGGCGACGAGGGAGAGCGCCCCGGCGCCCGCCGGCGGCATCCCGGTCCGCGGTCATGTCCGCGGCGCCGAGAGCGCCCCGGTGCCGCAGGCCGCGGTCACGCTGATCTCACTCGCGGGACGGCAGCTCGGCCGGTCCGTGGCGCAGGCCGACGGCTCCTACGCGGTGGACGCGCCCGGGACGGGTTCGTACGTCCTGATCGCCTCCGCCGACGGCTTCCAGCCGCAGGCCTCGACGATCGTCGTGAACGACAAACCGGTGGCGTACGACATCCTGCTGAGCGGCACGAGCGGGCTGAGCGGGCTCGTGCGGGCCGCCGGAACCGGCACCCCGGTCAAGGACGCCATGGTCATCGTGACCGACGTCCGCGGCGACGTGCTGGCCACCGGGACCACCGGTGAGCAGGGCGAGTTCGGTTTCGCCGAGCTGGTGCCCGGACCGGTGACCGTCGCGGTGAACGCGGCGGGCCACCGCCCGCAGGCGCTTCCCGTCGAGGTCGGCGGCGCCGGGGTCACCCGGGTCGAGGTCGAACTCCGCGCGGGCGCCCGGCTCCAGGGTGTCGTCCGGGCGCCCGGCGGACCGCTGCCGGACGCGCGGGTCACGCTGGTCGACGCGGCCGGCAACGTGATCGGCACGGCGCGCACCGGCACGGACGGCGCGTACGCCTTCACCGATCTGGACGGCGGCGAGTACACGGTCATCGCGACGGGTTACCCGCCGATGGCCACCGCGCTGACCGTCGGCGGTCACGGTGTCGACGACCACGACATCGAACTCGCCCACCCCGGCGAGTAACAGGAAACCCCGGCCCGTGGGACGCGCGGGCCCAGCGGGGGGCGGGCGCCCACCGGGCGGGTGGTGTGGCTGGGTGGTATTAAAAACTGACGCGGGCCACGGCCAGGGAAGTGGTGTTATC
>NZ_JBHWEL010000006.1:25293-29355 GCF_042734135.1 Streptomyces sp. NPDC059668
CCCCAGCCGCTCTCTCCCCCCCCCCCCCGTCTCTGCCGCCCGCTCCCGCCCGGGCGCCCCACCCCCCCCCCCCCCCCGGTTCATGTGCAAGACAGGCAGGAGAAACGGGATGGGACTGACCGCACGGATTCGTACGCGGGACGGATGGGCCGTGTCGCACGCGGTCGTCACGGTCACCGACATGACCGGGGCGCAGGTGCTGCGGGCCGAGGCGGACGCCGAGGGCGCCGTACGGGACGCGGGCGCGCTGACGCCCGGCGCGTACACCGTGATCGTCACCGCGGTCGGGTACGCGCCCGCCGCCTCCAGCGCGATCGTCACCGCGGGCGGGCGGGCCGAGATCGGCACCGTGGTCCTCGCCCGGCAGGGCGGCACCGAGCTGCCGCCGCCCGGCCCCTGGACCGTCGACCCCGCCCACTCCTCGGTGGGCGCCGTCGCCCAGCACCTGGGCATCTCCAGCGTGCACGGCCGGTTCACGGACTTCTCGGCCACCATCGAGATCGCCCCGGACGAGGTCGCCAAGTCCCGGGTGGAGGCGGTGATCCAGGCCGCCTCCATCGACACGGGCAACGGGATGCGCGACGGGCACCTGAGGTCCGCCGACTTCCTGGACGTCGAGACGTACCCGCTGATCACCTACCGTTCCACCGGCCTGACCCCGGCCGGCTCCGACCGCTGGACCGTCCACGGCGAACTCACCCTGCACGGCGTCGTGCGCCCGGTCGACCTGGACCTCGCCTACCTGGGCACGGGCGCGGACCCCTGGGGCGGCACCCGCGCGGCCTTCCGGGCGACGGCACAACTGCACCGCGAGGACTTCGCGATGAACTACAACCAGGTCGTGCAGGCGGGCATCTCCGCGATCGGCACCACGCTGAAGGTGGAGCTGGACGTGCAGGCGGTCCAGGGCGACTCGTTGCCCCAGATGTGAGGTGACACCCGCCGCGGCACCCCGCTGCGCGGCACGGGACAGCCCTTAGGCTGCCCCCATGGCACCGAACATCGCGACGAACACCTCCGTATCCCGCGACGAACTGCTCGGCTTCGTCCGTCCCCGCCACCGCGCCATCCTGCTCACCCGCCGGGCCGACGGCAGCCCCCAGGGCTCGCCGTTGACCTGCGGGGTCGACGACGCGGGCCGCGTCGTCGTCTCGACGTACCCCGAGCGCGCCAAGACCCGTAACGCCAAGCGGGACGAGCGCGTCAGCCTGATCGTGCTCAGCGACGAGTGGAACGGACCGTGGGTCCAGATCGACGGCACGGCCGAGGTCATCGACCCGCCGGACTCGGTCGAACCGCTCGTCGAGTACTACCGGAACATCGCGGGCGAGCACCCGGACTGGGACGAGTACCGCGAGGCGATGCTCAAGCAGGGCAAGTCGATCATCCGGATCACCCCCGAGAAGTGGGGCCCGGTCGCGACGGGCGGCTTCCCGGCGCGCCTGGCCTCCCAGGAGTAGCCGGAAGCACACCCCGGAATCGCCGGCGCCCCGGCAGACCGCGTCCGCCGGGGGGCTAGGGGGTGTCCGCGCCGCGGGCCACCATCGTCTCGATGCCCGCGATCAGCGTCTCCAGGGCGAACGTGAAGTCCCTTTCGCGCATCTCCTCGACCGTGTCGCCGCCGCGGGCCTCCATCAGGTCCGCGGCGCTCTCGAAGTTGACCGAGAACTGCGGCTGTTCACTGATCGTGCTCATGGCCTGGCGGAAGTACTCCTCCTGGCTCATGCCCGCCGAGGCGCAGCGCTGGAGGAAGTGGCCCTCGATGGTGCCGAACCCGTACACGAACTGGAAGACCGCCGAGAGCGCGCCCATCTGGCCGTACGGCGGCAGGCCCGTGCTGCGGACCACCTTCTGGACACAGAGCGAGAAGGCCATGTAGTGCGGGCCGATGTTCAGGAACGTGCCGATGAGCGGTGACACCCAGGGGTGGCGCACCAGCAGCGCGCGGTATCCGGTGGCCACGGAGCGCAGTTGGTCGCGCCAGTCCTCGCCCGACCCGGCGTCGGGGAGCCCCAGTTCGCCGAAGACCGCGTCGAGGGCGAGTTCGAGCAGGTCGTCCTTGGTGTCCACGTACCAGTACACCGACATCGCGGTGACGTTCAGCTCGGCGGCCAGCCTGCGCATGGAGAACCTCGCCATGCCCTCGGCGTCCAGCAGCCGTACCGTGGCCTCGGTGATCCGGTCCCGGTCGAGCCCCGACGGCTGACCACCGCCGCGTGCCGCACCGCCCCGGGGGGCCTTGCCCTCCAGCCAGACACTGGTCCGCGCCGGACGCTTGGCCCGGTCGGCTGCCCTCACCATGGCGTACCTTCCTCGGAACAGGGGACTGCGGTCACTCGCGACGGCGGGCCGGAACGCTCCCGTCCGTCCTTCCCGATGCTAAGCGCGCGCTACGCGGAAACCGCCATCGCGGAGTCTGCCCTCTCCGCACGCCGCAGCAACTCCGCGGCCAGCAGCCCGCCGAGGAGTACGGCCACCGCGCCCACCAGTTGGCTGGTCTCCAGGCCCGACGAGAACGCGTCCGTGATCCGTCCGCGCTCCTCGGCCGAGTCCGCCGATCCCAGTGCCGCCGGCAGGGACGCCGCGGCCACCGGAATCAGCGCCGCGAAGCGGGAGTTGAGGACCGCGCCGAGCACGGCGACGCCCAGGCCGTTGCCGAACTCGGCGAGCGTGCCGTTGATGCCCGCCCCGACGCCCGCCTTCTCCGGCGGGATCGCGCTCATGATGGCGTGCGCCATGGCCGGGTTGGCCACCGCGCAGCCGGCACCGATCAGCAGCAGACCGAGCAGGGTGCCGCCGTATCCGTGCCCGGCGAGCGACGCGATCGACACCAGGCCCGCCGACATCAGCACCATGCCGATCGCGATGGAGAGCGGGGTGCCGAGTCCGGCCGTCCATCGGGCGGACAGGCCGGAGAAGTTCAGGGCCACGACGGCGAGCGCGAGCGGTGCCGTGCGCAGTCCGGCCTCCAGCGGGCCGTAACCCAGGACGAACTGGAGGTGCTGGGTGAGGAGGAAGAGGGCCCCGCCCATCCCGAAGGTGATGAGGACGGCTCCCGCGACCGCCCCGGTGAAGCGCCGGTCGCGGAAGAAGTGCAGGTCGAGCATGGGGTACGGGATCCGGCTCTCCCAGTGGGCGAAGGCGGCCAGGGCCAGCACGGCGAGGGCGGCCGTGGCCGTCACCCGGGCCGACGTCCAGCCGTGCTCGGGGCCCGAGATGATCGCGTACACGAGGGCGGTCATACCGACCGTGGACAGCAGCGCTCCCAGCAGGTCCGGGCGGTCACCGCGCGGGTTCTTCGACTCCGGTACGAGGACCACCACCGCGACGAGGGCCAGGGCCGCCACGGGCAGGTTGACCAGGAAGACCGCGCCCCACCGGAAGTGGTTCAGCATGAAGCCGCCGAGGAGCGGTCCGGCCGCGAAGCCCACCGCGTTGACGGCGCTCCAGACGCCGATCGCCCGGGGGATCTCGCCGGGCGGGAAGATCTGCATCGCCACGGCGAGCGTGGTGGTCAGCAGAAGGGCGCCCCCGACGCCCATACCGGCCCGGGCGGCGATCAACTGGCCGGTGGAGCCGGCGAGTCCGGCGGCCAGCGAGCCGATCCCGAAGAGGACGAGGCCGGTTGTCAGCATCTTCTTGCGGCCGTAGCGGTCGGCCGCGCTGCCCGCCGTGAGCAACAGCCCGGACTGCACCAGCGAGTAGGCGTTGATCATCCACTGGATGTCGGAGGTGGCCGCGCCCAACTCCCGGGTGAGGGAGGGGATGGCGACGTTCAGGACGGTGTTGTCGAGCAGCACGGTGAGCTGCGCGAGGCAGATGACACCGAGGATCAGCCAGCGCCGGGGGTGCCCTTCGGGGGACTGGGGGGACGACATGTCGTACACCGTAGAACAGTGACTGTACGGCGTACAACAAAAGGGGTTCCGGACCGAACGGCACGGGCCGTGGCCCGGAGCCCGAACGGGACGGGGGGGGGGGCGCGGCGCCACAAACCCACCGGCCGCCCCCCCCCCCACGACCACCGAGACCGCCCGGCGCGCGGGGTGGGGCGGTTCTGGG
>NZ_JBHWEL010000006.1:29365-107327 GCF_042734135.1 Streptomyces sp. NPDC059668
GCCCGGCCCCGCCCCCCCCCCCACGGCGCGGGGCCGCGCGCCGCCAGCCCGAGCCCCCCGCCCCCCCCCCCCCGCCGAAGGCCTCCGGGTCAGGCCGTCGGCTGCGTGAGGTCGTAGAAGGTGGCCGAACCGACCGTCACCTTCTTGAAGTTGGCCGTGACCCACGAGCTGATCCGGGAGGAGGCGGAGGTGCCGCCACCGCCCATGCCGCCGCCCATTCCGCCGCCCGAGATGAAGTAGTGGATCTTCCCGTCGGTCACGTACTTCTTGAACTGCGCCAGGGTCGGGGACGGGTCGGTGCCGTTGAAGCCGCCGATCGCCATGACCGGCTTGCCCGTGGCGAGCTGGTAACTCGCCGAGTTCTGGGAGCCGACGGCCGCGGCCGCCCAGGTGTAGTCGCCGGCGTTCTTCGACAGCAGCGTCCTGGCCGCGGAGCTGACGTTCGCCCCGTTCAGCAGACCGCCCGCGCCGCCGCCCCCGCCCATGCCGCCCTCACCGACGCCTCCGCCGGGCATGCCGCCCTGCTGGTTGCCGCCCTGGGTGGCGCCGTTGCCCTGCGGGTTCCCGTTGCCTTGCTGGTTCCGCCCCGGGAAGCCACCGGTGCCCCCCGTCGGGGGCTGTCCCATGCCGCCACCCTGCTGTCCGTTCTGCTGCGGCCCGTTGCCGTTCTGCCGGTTCTGGCCGCCGCCGGGGAACCCGCCCCGCATGCCGCCACCACCGGGACCGCCCCTCGTGCTCGCCCCGGCGGGGCCGGCCGTCACGATGGAGCCGGAGTGCCCGGTGCTCACCGTGGAGAGCGTGTACGCCGTCGGTCCCGCGAGCGCGGCCACGAAGCCCAGCCCCGCGGCCGCGAGCGCCAGACCGCGGCCGAGCCGGGTCACGAAGACCAGGCCGAGCGCGCCCGTCAGACCGCCGACGAGGACCAGCCACTTGAGCCAGGGCAGGTAGTCGGGGGTGCGGTCGAGGAGGACGTACCCCCAGGCCGCGGACGCGGTGACCGCGCCGGCCAGGGTGAGCGACGCCCACACCTTCCCCCGCTCCTCCCACAGCACCGTCGCGCCCATGCCGATGACGGCCGCGATGTAGGGGGCCAGGGCCACCGTGTAGTACTGGTGGAAGATGCCCGCCATGTAGCTGAAGACGAGCGTGGTCGTCAGCAGCGCGCCACCCCAGGCCAGGAACGAGCCGCGCGTCAGGTCGGTCCGCTTCGCCTTCCGGGTGAGGACGAGGCCCGCGACCAGCAGGATCAGGGCCGCCGGGAGCAGCCAGGAGATCTGGCCGCCGACCTCGGAGCCGAACATCCGGTCCCAGCCGGTCTCGCCCCACTGCCCGGTGCCGCCTCCACCGCCCCCACCGCCGCCGACGCTGCCGGTCTCGTCGCCGTTGATGCGGCCGAGACCGTTGTAGCCGAAGGTCAGCTCCAGGAACGAGTTGTTCTGCGAGCCGCCGATGTACGGGCGGGAGGACGCGGGCCACAGTTCGACGATCGCGACCCACCAGCCGCCGGCGACGAGCATCGCACCCGCCGAGAGGCCGATCTGCGCGAACCGCTTCCGCACGCTCACCGGCGCGCAGACCGCGTACAGCACGGCCAGCGGCGGCAGGATCAGGAACGCCTGGAGCGTCTTGGCGAGGAACGCGAACCCGACCCCGGCGCCCGCCAGGACCAGCCACTTCGTCCGGCCGTCCTCCAGAGCGCGGAGCACGCAGTAGACCGTGACGGTCATCAGCAGCGCGAGCATCGCGTCCGGGTTGTTGAACCGGAACATCAGCGCGGCGACGGGAGTCAGCGCGCAGACCGCGCCCGCGATCAGTCCGGCCGCCGGACTGAACCGGCGGCGCAGGGCCGCGTACAGGACACCGACCGTGGCGACGCCCATGAGCACCTCGGGGACGAGGATCGCCCAGGAGCCGAGGCCGAAGATCCGTACGGACAGCGCCATCGGCCAGAGCGAGGCCGGGGGCTTGTCGACGGTGATGGCGTTGGCCGAGTCGAGCGAGCCGAAGAAGAAGGCCTTCCAGCTCTGGCTGCCGGCCTGGACGGCCGCCGAGTAGAACGAGTTGGCGTAGCCGGAGGCGCTCAGGCCGTAGAGGTAGAGCAGCGCGGTGGCGAGGAGCAGTCCGGCGAGGGCGGGGCGCACCCAGCGCGGGTCCTCGGGCCGGCCTCGCCGGACGCGGTGGAGGAAGGGCCGCCGGGGTTCACCGGGTCCGGGAAGGGCGCCGGGCACGGCGGGCTCGCGTGGGGCTTGGCCATCCTCACCGGCGGGCACTCGTCGGGCGGGGACCGGGTCCGCGGAGGGGTGCGCGTCGCGCTGACGGCTCGTGTCGGGCTGAGTGGTCATCGTGCGTCCCTCGGATCGTGGTCGTGCGGGCGCACCGGCTGCAACTGCATGGTGGCGTCCCCCCGGATGCGGCCCGCGGCGTCACCGGCGCGGAACTCGTCGGTGTCGGCGGCGGTTTCGTGGGTGTTGGCGTGGGCGGTGTCGTACGTGTCGGCGTGGGCGGTGTCGTACGTGTCGGCGTGGGCGGTTTCGTACGTGTCGGCGTGGGCGGTTTCGTAGGTGTCGGCGTGGGCCTCGTCGTACGTGTCGGCGCAGATGCCGGCGTGCGGGGACCCCGGTGGATGCCGGTGGCCCTGCCGGGCCGGGGCCGTCGCGTACGAGGGCGCGGCCGGGGCCGGGGTGTGCGACGCCACCACCGTGGAGGACGCGCCCTCGCCCGTGCCGTCGCGCCGGTCCGGGAAGACCCAGGCGCGGAAGAGCAGGAACCGCAGCACGGTCGCCGCCAGGTTGGCGGCGATCAGTACCGCCAGCTCGGTGGAGTGCGCCGGGCTGCTCGTGGCCGCGTTCAGGGCGGCGAGCGATCCGCTGGTGAGCGCGAGGCCGATGCCGAAGACGACCAGGCCCTGTGCCTGGTGGCGGACCGCGCCGCCCCGGCCGCGGACCCCGAAGGTCAGCCGCCGGTTGGCCGCGGTGTTGGCGACCGCCGAGACCAGCAGGGCGAGCGCGTTGGCGGCCTGTGACCCGCAGAAGGACCGGAAGCCGCTGTAGAGCAGCAGGTAGAAGAGCGTGGACAGGGCGCCCACCACGCAGAAGCCGACCAACTGGCGGGCGAGTCCCCCCGGTACGTCGGGCAGGTCGCGGTCGCGCGGATCGTCCCCGAAGGGACGCGCGAGCCGGTCCAGCGGCAGCGATCCGGTGCCGAGGGCGCGCCCCACGCGCCACACGCCCTTCAGGTCGTCGGTCGCCGTCCGCACGATGTGCACGGTCGAGTCCGGGTCGTCGACCCAGTCGACCGGGACCTCGTGGATGCGCAGTCCGGCACGCTCGGCGAGCACCAGCATCTCGGTGTCGAAGAACCAGCCGGTGTCCTCGACCAGCGGCAGCAGCACCTGGGCGACATCACGGCGGATCGCCTTGAAACCGCACTGCGCGTCCGAGAAGCGGGCCTGCAGCGAGCCGCGCAGGATCAGGTTGTAGCCGCGGCTGATGAACTCCCGCCTGGCACCGCGCACCACCCGCGAACTCCGGGCCAGCCGGGAGCCGATGGCGAGGTCGGAGTGGCCCGAGATCAGCGGGGCCACCAGCGGCAGCAGGGCGTTGAGGTCGGTGGACAGGTCCACGTCCATGTAGGCGAGCACCGGGGCGTCCGAGGCCGACCACACGGTGCGCAGCGCGCGCCCGCGGCCCTTCTGTTCGAGCCGGCAGGACCGGACCTCCGGTATCCGCGACTCCAGCCGCGCGGCCACCCGGGGAGTGGTGTCCGTCGACGCGTTGTCCGCGACCGTGATGCGGAACGCGTACGGGAACGTGCGCTTGAGGTGCTCGTGGAGTCTCACCACACACCGCTGGAGGTCCTTCTCCTCGTTGTAGACGGGGATCACTACGTCCAGGACAGGCGTACCGGCGGACCCGGCCGGGAGGTGCTCCCGCGCCGGCAGGTTGCCGGGAGAAGAGTCGGTTCGCATGGGAACGACTCTGGTCAGACGCCCTGTCGCACCCATGTGGTGGCGCTGTGCTGTGGCTGTGAGTGCCGTTGCGTCCTTGCTTCCCCTGTTTCCGCGGTCGTTCGCGGGGTCGTCTCCACGATCGGGTCGCCGGTGAGCGCGGGCAGGTGCAGGGTGAACACCGTCCTGCCCGGCACGCTGTCGACGGTGACGGCGCCCCCGTGCGCGGACGCGACGGCCTGCACGATGGCGAGCCCGAGACCGGTCGAGCCGGAGGCGCGGGAGCGCGAGGAGTCGCCGCGCGCGAAGCGTTCGAACACGCGGGGCAGCAGGTCGGGTGGGATGCCGGGTCCGTCGTCCTGGACGTCCACGCACAGCCACGGCCCGTGCCGGTGCACACGCGCGGTGACCGTCGTACCGGGCGGGGTGTGCGTTCTGGCGTTCGCGAACAGGTTGACCATGACCTGTTGCAGACGGGCGGCGTCCGCGAGGACGAGCGCGGGTTCGTCCGGCAGTTCCAGCCGCCAGTCGTGGTCCCGGCCGGCCGCCCGGGCGTCGCTCACGGCGTCGACGACGAGCGGTACGAGGTCGGTGCCCTCGTGCTGGAGCGGGCGTCCGGCGTCGAGGCGCGCGAGCAGCAGCAGGTCCTCCACCAGCCCCGTCATCCGGCCGGCCTCGGACTCGATCCGCCCGAGGGCGTGCCGGGTGTCGGGGCCGGTCTCCTCGCGTCCGCGCCGGGTCAGCTCGGCGTACCCGCGGATCGACGCCAGGGGTGTGCGCAGCTCGTGACTGGCGTCCGCGACGAACTGCCGTACCCGCGTCTCGCTCTGCTGGCGGGCGTGCAGCGCGCCGTGGACGTGGTCGAGCATCCGGTTGAGCGCGGCGCCGACCTGGCCGACCTCGGTGTGCGGGTCGGCCTCGGACTCGGGGACGCGCTCGTAGAGGGTGACCTCGCCGGTGTGCAGGGGCAGTTCGGAGACGCGGGTGGCGGTGGAGGCGACCCTGCGCAGGGGGCGCAGGGCCAGTCCGACCAGGACACTGCCGGCGATGCCCGCCGCGACGAGACCGGCGCCGGTGACGCTGACCTCGACGAGGACCAGGGTGTCGACGGTGTTGGTGACGGTCCTGGTGGGGATGGCGACGTAGTAGGCGCCCCGGGGGCCTTCCTGGTACTCGACGCGGTACTCGCCCAGGCCCGGGACGTCCACGGTGTGCGTGCCGGTCCTCGGCACGGCGGCGAGCGCGGCCTTCTGGGCGGCGCCGAGCTCCTTGGTGCCCATGTCCGGGACACTGCCGACGGCGGTGTCGTTCTCCTTGGAGACGACCGCCCGGGTGATCACGCCGTCGGACACGACGGCACCGATGGTGTCCGCCTGGTTCGGCCCCCTGGTGAGGAAGTCGAAGACGTCGCCCGCCACGACGCCGGCCCCGTCGGACCGGGAGTCCGGAGGTGTCCCGGTGTCACCCGTCCGGCTCCCGCCCCCCGGTTTGAACGGGCCGGTGGCACGCTTGGCGACCTCGCCCAGTGTGTCGTCCAGTTGCTCGTAGAGATGCGACCGCAGCGCGAACGTCGTCACCGTCCCGATCACCGCGCACACCACCGCGATCAGCGTCACCGCGGAGACGACGAGCCGCGTCCGCAGGGTGCGCGGCTGTCGTCCCCGCCCCTGCCCACGCGTCCGTCGTCGTCCGCTCATGACACCGCGGGCTTGATCAGGTAACCGGCTCCGCGCCGGGTGTGGATCATCGGCTCACGTCCCGCGTCTATCTTGCGGCGCAGATACGAGATGTAGAGCTCGACGACGTTGGCCTGGCCGCCGAAGTCGTAGGACCACACGCGGTCGAGTATCTGTGCCTTGCTGAGCACACGCCGGGGATTGCGCATGAGGAAGCGGAGCAGTTCGAACTCCGTCGCGGTGAGGTGGATGTTGTCCCCGGCCCGGGACACCTCGTGGCTGTCCTCGTCGAGGGTGAGGTCCCCGACCACCAGCGTGGATTCGGAGCGCCGGTCGGCGGCGCCGGAGCGGCGGATCAGTCCGCGCAGCCTCGCCACGACCTCTTCCAGGCTGAACGGCTTGGTGACGTAGTCGTCGCCGCCGGCCGTCAGACCGGCGATACGGTCCTCGACGGCGTCCTTGGCGGTGAGGAACAGGACGGGTACGTCCGGCAGTTCACGGCGCAGCCGCCCCAGGACCGCGAGGCCGTCCATGTCGGGCAGCATCATGTCCAGCACCACGGCGTCGGGGCGGAACTCGCGGGCACTCTGCACCGCGCCCTGCCCGTCGCCCGCGCTGCGGATCTGCCACCCCTCGTAACGAAGGGCCATGGACAGGAGTTCGGTGATCGACAGCTCGTCGTCCACCACCAGGACTCGGACGGGGCTCCCGTCCGGCCTCAGCAGTTCGGTACGCCCCTGGGGCGAGGTCGTGGTCATAGCGGACACCTTGCTGGGCGCCGCTGAGAGCATCCTTTCGGAGACCTGTGATTTTTCTGAGAAACACACAGGCGCCTCTCAGGGAACCCCTGGGAAGCTCACGCGGTTCCCGGGGCGCCTCCGGGCGGGGGCGCGATCCCGAAGAGACGCGCACCGTTCTCGTAGCAGACCGCCCTCAGCCAGTCGTCCCCCAGGCCGAGCCGTTCCAGGGCGTGCAGTTGATGGGCGTAGGGGTACGGGATGTTCGGGAAGTCGGTCCCGAGCAGGATGCGGTCGCCGAGGGCGGCGAGCCGGGCCGACGCCTCCCGTGGGAACGGCGCGAGCCGCTCGCTGAAGTCCGTGAACGCCATCGTCGTGTCGAACCGCACCTCCGCGTACCGCTCGGCGAGAGCGAGGAACTCCTCGTACTCGGGCATCCCCAGGTGCGCGACGATCAGCCGCAGCCGGGGGTGCCGGGCGAGGAGCCGGCCGGCCGGCCCGGGCCCGGTGTACTTGCCGGGCGTGGGTCCGGACCCGCAGTGCATCACCACGGGGACGCCGGCCTCGGCGAGCAGCCCCCAACTGGTGTCGAGGAGCGGGTCGGCCGGGTCGTACGCGCCGACCTGGACATGTGCCTTGAAGACGCGGGCGCCCTGCTCCACCGCCTCCCGCACGTACGCCTCGGCGTCCGGCTCGGGGAAGAGGGTGGCGGTGTGGAGGCAGTCGGGTGTGCGGCGGGCGAAGCCGACGGCCCAGGAGTTGAGCCAGCGCGCCATGCCGGGCTTGTGCGGATAGAGCATCGCGGTGAAGGCCCGTACACCGAACTCCCGGATCAGCGCGAGGCGTTCGTCCTCGTCGCCGCGGTAGGTGATGGGCCATTCGATGCCGCCGGTCAGGGGGCCGAGGCCGTCGAAGTAGTCCCACACCTTGCGCAGGACCCGCTCGGGCATGAAGTGGGTGTGGACGTCGACGAGTCCCGGGAGCCCGAGCCGCTCCCAGAACCGCCGTACGTCCGCCCCGTCAGCCGTGCGCATGCTCGGACCTCCCGTCGCGCCGGACGTCGACAGGGTCCGGGGTTGATCGCTCATGGCGCCCACCTTGGTCGCCGGTGTCACCGCCGGTCCACTCCCTTTCCAAAAGGCGACCCCGAGGGGAACCGGGCTGTCGATCCCTCGCTCCCCGGCCGGCGCCCCCTCAGAACAGCCCGTCCTGCACGACGGCGTCCTCCGCCGCGCGGAACTCCCTTACGGGCACGGTGAATCCGCTCGCTCCCGCGGTCAGGTCCCAGCCGGTCATGAGCCGTGTGTCCAGCACGATCACTCCCCTGTCGGTCGCCAGATGGAGATCGGGACCGGCGGCGGCGACCAGCTCGCCGCTCACCGCGCCGCCTCCGGTCAGCTCGCTCACCGCGCCCACGGCCGCCGGGACTCCGTCGAGCCCGAACACCCCGGCGTGGTCGACGGCCCGGAACGGCGCCCGCTCCAGGGAGTCGGGCCAGCCGTCGAGCTCCGCGACGCGCGCGTGCAGCCTTCGGATCTCCGCCGGCCGCTCGGCCGCGTCCGGCAGCTCCGACCGCACCCTTCGCTTGTCGGCGTACCGGATCCGGTCCGGCACCCCGAGCGCGGCCCGCAGCAGCTCCTCGGCCCGCCGCGCGGCCATCAACGGTCCCTCTCCCAGCCAGCTGAAACAGACGGCCCCCTGCTCCAGCAGCCGCGCCGGCCCACGGGCCGACCCGGTGATCCCGACCTTCACCATCCCCGGTCCGAACCAGGCGATGTACACGCGGTACGGACGCGGGTCGTCGGCCATCGTGTCGGCGGCCACCGAGTGCGCCCGGTCCAGCCGCGCGCACTCCTCGCACCGGGCTCCCGTGCTCCGCCCCGGCACGGCCGCCCGTACGGGGCACGCGTTCCCCCGCGCGCCGACGCACGTCCGCCCGCCGCCGTCCGCCACCGCGAAGGCGACACGCTTCCCCAGGGACAGCGCGCTCTCCCGCCCGCCGCCCCACACGAGCACGGGACCGCCCGCCGACCACCGCAGACCCGAACATCTCCACGTCTGTGCCATCACCCACGAGCGTAGGCGCTGCCACTGACAACGTGCCGGGGCCGCCCGCACGGGGTGCGCCCACGCCCACTCCGCCGACGAACGCCGTCGCGCGCACCGGTCCTCACCGCTTCCTCGGAGTCATCACCGCGGGCTTCTCACCCCGGCCCCTGTCCCATCCGCCCGGCGATCCGGTCCAGGGACTCGGCCATGCGTCCCAGGGCGGCCGCCATCGCGTCCTGACTCCGGGCGATCATCTCCTGGCTCCTGCTGATCACCGCCTGGCTCCGGGCGCGCGCGTCCTGGCTCCGGGCCAGGGGCCGCCGGCCGTGGCCGGACTCCCGCAGCGGCCGGTTCGTCCCCGCCGCCGGCCGTTCACGCCGCGCCGCCGGCCGCTCACCCTCGGCAGCCGGTGCGGTGCGCTCGGCAGGCGGTGCGGTGCGCGCCGCCGCCCGGGCCGCGAGTTCCTCGTTCGCCAGGATGTTCCGCCCCTCCAGCCGTACGAGGGAATCGGCGACCTGCCGAGGCACGACGTACGCGACACTCCCGTCGGAGGCGGGTTGCACGGGAGCCGGTTCGAGGGCGTAGCAGCCGTCGCGCTGGATGGCCACGACGGCCTCGGCGACCCACGCCTTGAAGGGCTCGCACTCGGGTTTGGCGCATCCGTTGACGAGCCGGACGAGGCCCCGCAGATTCACCATCTTCATCGACTTCTTGAGCCTGCTGCCCGCGATCCTGCTCGAACCGTCGGCTCCCTGGACGCTTCGCGCGAGCTCCTCCAGACTCTGCCGGCAGTCCGCCGCGACATGCCGGAGGAGGGCTTGGCGGGTGTTCGTGTACCCGAGGGCCCGGGCCACGTCCGCCGCCGGGAACCAGTGCTCCCCCTGCGGCAACGTCACCCTCCGCACCCGCGCCCCGGTCGCCGCGAACACGAAGTCGTTGACGTCGATCGCGTCCTGCTCGTCCATCGAGCATCACCTCCACGCCGGAAATTAGGCGAGGAACCATGCAACTCCCGTAGAGATCAACGATGTTCACCCGATAGGCGACAGAAGGATCGATTCGGCGCAAGTCCCCCGCCACGGAGGCCCCCCGACCGGGCGTCAGGCGCCCGGCGGGATCCGAACCCGCGCACCTCTGGCCGTCGATACCCTCTTGCGATGTCGAACAAGTCAGCGGCTGCGGAAATCGGCCTCGCCCGTGTGATGGCGCACTGCGGCGGAAACCCGGTCGGCGCCGTCAGATTCTTGGTGCGCGCGATAGCCGCCGCACCGGCGGACCCGGAGCCCTATGCGACCCTCGCCGAGTTGTGGGGAGACCGCCGCGCGGAACTGGAGCAGGGCCTGGAAGGGGACGGCTCCCTGAGCGCCGTGCTGGTGCAGGCGTACTTCCTGTTCCTCGAAGGAAACATGGACGACGCGGTGATGACGCTGGGCTCGGTCACGGGAGTACGGCCCGACGTGGCCTGGGGTGCCGCCCCATGGTTCGGTGATGCGCGCTTTCTCGGCGCGGTGAGCTGCGAGGCGCTGGCCGAGGCGTGTCTGCGGACGCTGGACTACGGCCACGACCTGGACACCGACGCCATGCGTGAACGGTTCGCGCCCTGGTTCCACGCCATCGACGTGGTGTCCGGACGGAGTCCCGTGCCGGAGTCGCTGGCCGCCATGGCCCGGCTGCCCCGGGCCTGCGGCCGCTACGAGCTGGCCTTCGCCCTGTGCGACCGCGCCGACGCCGCCGAGCGGGTCATGTGGACCGCGGTGGCACGAGCGGCCACCTGGCGCGTGATGGGCGACCTGGACCGTGCCGCGGCGTCCTTCGAGGACGCCTTGTCCCTGGACCCTGCCAACTGGTCCCTCTGCCTGGACCTTGCCGACGTCCGAGCCGAACAGGGCGACTTCGCCGCGGCCGTGGGCCTCGTCGAACGGGGCCTGGCACACGCACCGCACGAACTGTCCCTGCGCGCGGCGGGCGCCGCCTACCGCGCACGTCTGTCCGGCTCGTCCGACGACCTCCGGGCCCTCATCGTCCTGGCGCCGGAGCTCACGAACGGCTCCTACCGGACGTCGCTGATCGACCACGCCTGTGCGGGCCCGGGGCTGCCACGGGCACTCGTGGCCGAGGCCCGCCGAATCCGGGAGGACTGAACACATCTGGTCCCCGGCCAGTGGGCCACTTCCCCCAAGCCAGGAAGACTCGCGGTCCGCTCCCGGACCTGGTCCTCCACGCCCGCCGAGCACGATAGAAGTTCGACGGGCCGCGGATGTCGAGAACGGGCCGCCGGTTCCGTCCCAGGGACATCAGCGGCCACCAGCGGCCGCGCGAGGAAGAAGGAGCAACCGGCATGGCGATTCAACGGATGGACAACGTCGGCATCGTCGTCGAGGACATGGACGCCGCCATCGCGTTCTTCGTGGAGCTCGGTATGGAGCTGGAGGGCAGGGCGGAGGTCGAGGGCCCCTTCGCCGACCAGTGCACCGGACTCGACGGCGTCCACTGTGACATCGCGATGGTCCGGACCCCGGACGGCCACAGCCGAATCGAACTGGCGCAGTACCGGAGCCCCGCGGCGATCAGCACCGAGCCGCGCAACCGGCCGCACAACGTCCTGGGCACGCACCGCGTCATGTTCGCCGTCGACGACATCGAGGACACCGTTGCCCGCCTGCGCCCTCACGGCGCCGAACTCGTCGGCGAGATCGCCCGGTTCGAGGACAGCTATCTGCTCTGCTACCTCCGCGGCCCGGAGGGCATCATCGTCGGCCTGGCCGAACAACTGCGCTGAGGGTTCCGGGTCAGGGCGGGCACCTCCCCGCGACCGGGACCGTGTGCCGCGTGCCGTGTGCCGTGTGCCGTGTGCCGTGTGCCGTGTGCGCGACGGTCCACGATCGTGGACCGGTGTCGGTCCACCCGCTGTGCCGGTGTACTTGGCCGTGACATGGGCTATCCGATCCCACCGAGGGACGATCAAATCGGTGAGTTGCCGCCGGTTGACCCGCAGTTGGCGTCCGGCCGCGGTCGGCCCCAAGCCTGACGACGTGGCGGTACAACCAGAAGGGGAGGTCAGCGGTCTCACGTGTGTCCGGCATCCACCCGTCGGCCGTCCTTTCAGGGACCGGCCCGGTCGTGCGACTGCCTGTCCACCCTCTCTCCAGGAGCACCATGCGCCTCAAGCAGGTCTCGCTCGCGGCGGCGATATCCGTCGTCGCGGGTCTGACCACCGCTGCCGTCGGCCTCACCGGGCCTGTCGCTTGGGCCGACGCCGACGACACGGCCGCACTGCCGCTTTCGCACTACGCCCACATGGTGGTCGACGGTGCTCACCAGCACCTCTTCTTCAGTCAGGGCGCCGGCACGACCGGCATCGTGGTGACCGACCTGTCCGGCGACCCCGTCACCACCATCGACGGCGAGCAGGGCGCTGACGGCCTCGCGCTGTCCGCCGACGGCAAGACGCTGTACGCGGCCCTGACCGACGGCGACGCGATCGCCGCCATCGACACGGCGACGCTCACCGAGACCGGCCGCGTCGGCACGGGCGCCGCCAGCGCCCCGGTCTCCGTCGCCGTGGCCGGCGGCAAGGTCTGGTACGGCTACACGGCCGACGACGGCAAGGGCACCGTCGGCTCGCTGGACCCCTCCGCCGCCGACCCCGCGCCGACCCCGCAGCCCGTCATGCCGCACTGGTCGGCGGCCCCCCTTCTCAGCACGGGCGGCGGGGTGCTCGCGGTGCAGGACGCCCAGTCCTCCATGACGCACGTCGCCACCTACGACGTCTCCTCCGGGACCGCCTCCCTCAAGGTCGACATGGGCATCGGCGGCGCCGCGACCGGCCCCGTCCAGATCACCGCGGACGGCACGAAACTGCTCGTTCCGCAGTCGACCGCCGTGTACGTGTACAGCACGGCGGACCTCAGCGCCGCCAAGCCCTACGTGTACTACACCGGCGGCGTCAACTCCTCCCCCGACTCCGCCGCGGTCGACTCCGACGGCACGATCGCCCTCGGCAGCACCGCGGGCTCGGGCGCGGGCGCCTACGTCTACGCGGCCGACCAGATCGCCGAGAACCACCTCGCCTTCCCGGCCGGCACCGTCGTCCGCGGCGGCCTCGTCTGGGGCGCCGACGGCCGCACGCTCTACGCCGTCACCCGGGACAACGGGTCCTACACCCTCGACGTCCTCGGCGACGCCAAGCTCACGGACACCCAGCTCTCCCTGAACGCCCCGACGCCGTACGCGATCCCCGCCCAGCAGTTCACGCTGAACGGAACGGTGGGCGGCCACGGCTTCGTGCCGGCCGGCGCCACGCTGAAGGTCACCCGCGACGGCACCGATCTGCCCGACGCCACGGTCGGCGCGGACGGCTCGTTCCGCATCACCGACACCCGCCAGGACGAGGGCACGTACACCTACGGGGTGTCCTACGCCGGCGACGCGACGCACCGGCCCGCGACCACCTCGCTGACGGTGGGGGTGTCCCGGCTCGGAACCTTCATCCCGTACCCGGAGTTCAGCTCGGCGGCGCCGCACAAGGTGGCCTTCACCGGCACGGTCATGACGGACCTGAGCCGCGGCCCCTTCGCCCAGGGCGACACCGTCGAGGTGACCCGGACGAACGAGGACACCCACGAGTCGGTCCAGCTCCCCGCGACCCCGCTCGACCCGGCCACCGGCACGTTCACGGTCACCGACGACCCGGGGACGGCCGGATGGTTCACCTACCGCCTGTCGTTCGGGGGTGACCTCACGCACCAGCCGGGCGCGAACGACGTGAGCACCACCATCTCCCCCTACGCCCCGGCCCTTACGCTGAAGGCCCCTGCGACCGCCACCCGCGGCGCCGCGCTGAGCTTCGGCGCCGTGCTGGGCGACGGCCCGTACGACAGCGGCGAGACGGTCACCGTGACCCACACGGACGCGGCGCACACCACGACGCCCGTGACGTGGACGGCCCCCGTGGCCGCCGACGGCACGATCACCGTCAAGGACACCCCGTCCACCGGCGGCACCAACACCTACACGGTCAGCTACGCGGGCGACACCAGCCACCGGGCGGCCACCGCCTCCGCGATCGTCCAGGTCTCGCGCGCCACGACGAGCCTGTCCGTGGCCGCCGACGCCTCGACCTACGCGTACGGCGCGACGGCCACCGTCACCGCCCACTTGGGCACCACGTACAACGGCCGTACGGTCTCGCTCTACGCCACGCCCGCCGGCGACAAGAAGACGCTGGTCAAGACGGGCACCGTGGACAGCAAGGGCAACCTGACGGCCACGTACAAGCTCGCCGGCAACACGACGTTCACCGCGTCCTACGCGGGCGACTACCGCTACGCCCCGGCCACGGCCACCCGCGCCGTGAGCGACCAGGTGAAGATCGCGCAGGCTCTGAGCGGCTACTACACGAGCACCACGTACAGCGGCACGACCTACCGCGTCTACCACCACACGGCACAGCCGACGGTGACCACGACCGTGTCCCCGAACAAGTCCGGCCAGTGCGTGCACTTCCAGGTCCAGCAGTACTACAGCGGCGCCTGGCACACACTCAGCACCTCGGGCTGCTTCACCCTCACCTCCAAGAGCACCGTGACGGCGCGGCTGAGCCTCTCCCACGCGGTCAACCAGAAATTCCGCGTGCGCTCGGAGTACGTCCACAGCTCGAAGGACACCACCAACGTGAGCACGTGGGGCGGCTGGCAGTACCTGACGGTCAGGACCTGAGCGCCTGAGGCCGCGGGTCCTGAACGGGCCGCATGACAAGTGAGCCGGCGAGTGATCGGCGTTTCTGACCGCGCTCATGCCAAAGGCCCCCCGGGATCATCCCGGGGGGCCTTTGGCCTGTGTGCACTCGGCAGGATTCGAACCTGCGACCTTCTGATCCGCAGCTCTGGCCAGTTCGGTCAACGCCGGTCATTCCGATCGCTCCAGGGTCCCTGAGGGACGCCGATGGGCGGGGGTAGTCGCTGGGGTTGCGGTACCGCGCTGCTGTACGGCTTGCTTCGCTGCCAGATTCCGGGCGTGAGCTTCACGTCGTAGCCGCCGTTCGTAGTCGGCGATCTGACGGACAACGGGGACGCTGGTGGCAGTTCGAACCAACCGCTCGTTTTCACGATCCACCAGGAAGGGACCGTTGCCTCCCAACCGAGGGCGCGCCCCGCTCTGACCATCCCAGACCGCACCCCAGTAGAAGATCCACCCGAACGGCAAGGCCTCCACACGCAGGATCTGAAGGTCGAACTCGACGCAGCTCCGTGCGCCGTCGATCTCGGCAAGCACCAGTCGGCGCGCGTCCTCCTCGGTCAGCATCGCCCGATGATGACATGGCGGCATCACACGCCGGGACGTTCACACCTGGCGTACGCCCGCTTTAGGAGCGAGGTTGGGTAGTTCTGGGCCTGACCTGTGGGTTTCCACCCTTGGAAGGGGTGGACCGATCCTCGCTTTGAGCACCGTAGTTCCCCCTGGGTCCCCGCCTGTTCTGGCACGAGAGTGGACGGCGCGGGGCCCGTTGGATTCGCCGGTCAGATGTCCAGCCGCCGCGGATCACCGGGGACCGTCCGTATCCAGGAGCGCAATTTCCAGCAGACTGCGACGGGTCCTACGAGCATGCAAAGCATCCACAGGCCCACGCTGGCGGGGGAGATCATGTAGTACTCCCACCGCTCCGGAAGCAGGGCTGGAAGCGCGATCGCCAGCACGAGAGCAAGCCACGTGCCTATCACCGTGAGTACGGCCTTAGACACGATTACCGCTCTCCGCATTGCATTCCCCGCCTTCGCTGTTCTCCTTCAGCCGTAGGCTATATCGCGATTTTTTTGAGGTCTGGTCTCATCTTTATCAGGTCGATCACAGGGCCCTGTCGACGGTGGTCAGCCCCTATCGTGTCGTGGCTGATCAGTCGCTGACGTCCAGGCTTGACCGCCGCCGTCGGCGACTGTTGGTGTCATCCGCTGGTGTCAGGGGCGAGTCGGTCTTGGCGGGGGACCACGTGGCCAGGTCCTTCCCATAACGAACGGCCGCGAGTGCGAGGCTCAAGGCCCCTACGCAACGTATGAACTTATCGTCTTCGGTGACGAGATACACCGCGATCGGTATCACGCCTACCAGGTTCCCGTGTGGGTGATGCCACCATCTGTTCTTGTCTGCCATCTCAATCCCCCCTCATGCGGCACCCTAATGGCAGTGGCGTGGGCTCGCATGTGCCATCTGTCGCACCTCACCCACCACTGGCCTCGGCTTCCATCCCGTCTGCCGTCGGCCCACAATCCGTGGAGCGGGTGTGGTTCAGGGCGTCCAGGTGGAGCGCGCCACTGTACGAACGACCGGGACGCCCTGGGCCGCGTCTGCTCGGCTCTGCCTGGGTCGATGGCAGACGGGATGAAAGTGTCTTCTCTCAAGTGCGCCACGGCTGAGGCCTGCCGGATTCTGCGGGCCGTGGCTCGGCGGGCCGCCTCCCCCGCCCATCGGGCGGGGCTTGATGAAGTAGAGGAATCTGTAACAGCGGTCGCTAGCCCCGCACTTCGCAGGCTGCTGGTTCGGCTTGGGACCCACCCACCCCCGCTGGCCAGAGATCTGAGCTGATTTCGCCCTCCGCCACCGGTGAAGGACGGCATGGCTGGGACGATGCCCCGGTGAAGTACTTCTCGCATTTCAGCACCGATCCTGGTCATGACCGGCAGCAGCTTTCGGAGCCCAGGCGGGCCGAGTCCGGTCAGTGGGCGAAGCTGGAGGCCGCGCTCGCGGTGATCAATCGCGACCTGACGGCGACCCTGCCGGGTCAGGACGCGCTGATACTGATGGTTGACCCCTCTGGGCAGCCCTTGCCCCCGAACGGGATCGACAGGGGGCAGGTCTACGTGGCGATGGCCGACGGCCGTTGGCACGGCAACTCGGTGAATGCGTGCGACCTGGAGGAAGGTGACCCGCCAGAGCCGGACGATGCGACAACGGTCCTGACCGCGGTCGCAGATGCGGCGCAGTCGACCGTCATGGAGTTGCTCTGGCAGGTCTGGCCGATCTGCTGGGAACACAAGATCGGAATGCACGCTCGTCCCGCAGGGACCACTGACGACTGGTACCAGGGCGAAACCGACGCGGCCGGCCCACCGGTGTGGTGGTGCCGGGGCAGCCGGGACGGCAATTGCCACGACGTCTCCCTGGTGGGCGAGCTGGCCGCCACCCTGCGGGGAAAGCAGCGTCGCGCGCTGCGGCACAACGAGCGTAAACAAAACGGTCGTTGAGAGCTGCGGGGCCAGATGACTGCGCAGTGCTGCCGGAATCCACTCATCGCTTCCACCCGCGAAGTACGGGGCCAGCCGACTGCGCTCCGCTCGGCCAGGCCCCGCAGGGACTCGGGAACCGCGAGACCAAGACCGAGGACTCCGACGACTTCCTTCCTCTGCCGGCGCTCTGCCTGAAGGCGCTGCGGATGCGTCATGGCCAGCAGGCCGGCGACCGGGCAGCCGCCGGGGATCTCTGGCAGGACAGCCACGGCCTGATCTTCACCACGAAGTACGGGACCCCGATCGAGCCGGGCAACCGGGCCCGCATGTTCGCTCTGCGTGCCCGCCGTGCCCGCCGTGCCCGCCTCCGGATGATCCCGCTTGATCCCGCTGCGGAACACCTGGCACACGCGCAGTTCGCTTCTGGTCGCGCTCAAGGTCCATCCGAAGGTGGCCCAGCGCATCCTGCGGCCCTCGCAGATCGCCATGACTATGGAGGCCTACGCCGAGGCGAGCGAGGAAGAGGTGCCCGCAGCGATCGGCAAGCTGTCGGACGCCATGGGCGGTACGGACTGGCACGGTTGCTGTACTTCGCTGCTGTACGGCCCGAAAACGCAAGAGGCCCCGGATCTCTCCGGGGCCTCTCACCTGTGTGCACTCGGCAGGATTCGAACCTGCAACCTTCTGATCCGTAGTCAGATGCTCTATCCGTTAAGCTACGAGTGCTTGTTCTGCTGTTGTACCGCCGTCGCGCTTCCGGGCTTTTGACCCGCTCGCGGCGACAGGAAGAACATTACATGACTGCCGCCGCCATGTGAAATCCATTGGCCGCACCCCTTGTGAGCTGGGGAAACGCACTTCCGTGAGGGCGTAACGCCGAAGCCCCGGTCCACAGGGACCGGGGCTTCGGATCTTGCTGCGGAGGCGGAGGGATTTGAACCCTCGATGGGCTTTAAGGCCCAAACCGCATTAGCAGTGCGGCGCCATAGACCGGACTAGGCGACGCCTCCAGCACTACCGCCCGCGCGAGCGCGAGTGGTGCGTTGCAGATGATGACACAGCCGGGTGGGCTGTCACCAATCGGCTCCTACGGTACTAGGCAGGCGGGCCGCAGAGCAAAGTCCCCCAGGCCCTCGGGGCGTCGCGCAACCGGGCGGGGCGCGGGGCGTTAGTCAGGTCATGTCGCGTCGTCCCGCTCCCACACCTCAGCCCTCTCCCACCTCCCCCGCCTCTCCGCCCTCCCTCACCTCCGTGCCCTCACTGTCCCCCCTGTCCCCCTGGTCCCCCCTGTCCTCCTTCGTCTCTCTGTTCTCTCCCGTCTCCCGGTCCTCTTCTTCCGTCACCCAGGCCTCCTCCGTCTCCGTCCGCCGGCCCCGGGCCTCCTCCGTCTCCGTCCGCCGGCCCGCCCCCGGACACCGGCCTCCCCTCGCCTCCCGGCTCGCGCTCGCCACCGCCGTGTCCGTCTCCGCCGTGCTGTCCGCCGTGCCCGCCGCCGCGCACGCGCAGACCGCACCGGGTGAAGGCCCGCACCCGGAGGCCACGCGCCCGGAGGAGCCCCGCACGGGACCCGCCGCCGTCCTGATGCCCCCGCCGGTCCGCACGGAGGACTCCGGGGACCGGCTCACCGTCACCGTCCGCCACCTGGGAGGCACCGGCGACGGGACGTACGAGCTGCGGTGTCATCCAGCCGGTGGCGATCACCCGGCCCCGGAGCAGGCGTGCGAGACGCTCGACCGGCGGACGACCTGGGGCAAGGACCCCTTCGCCCCCGTCGCGCCCGACACCGTCTGCACGATGCTCTACGGCGGGCCGGCCACCGCCCATGTGACCGGGACCTGGGCCGGACGGCCCGTCGACGCCCGGTTCGACCGCTCCGACGGATGCCAGATCGCCCGCTGGGACGCCCTCGTGCCGCTGCTGCCCGGCACCGGCCTGTAGCCGCGTGACGGTCACGCGGGGCGGCACCGGCGCCCGGCGGGGGACACAGCGGGATCATGGTCCGGGGGGAAGGCCGAAACGCACGGTCACAGGTTCTACGTCTCATCCGCGTCGGTTCTGCGTGCGACCTCCCTCTCATCCGGCATCGCGAGCGCGACCTCTGCCCGTAGACTCCCTCGCGTGACACGCTGCGGGCAGGTTGGCAAGATGGCCCTCGCGGTCGGCAAGGTGCGGTAACAGGGAGGAAGCGTCTCGTGAGCAGCAGGCCATCCCGAGGCGCTGCTCGCCTCGCAGCCATACTGGACGCGCTGCCCGACGCGTTGGTGCTGGTCAACGCCAACGGAACCGTCGTCAACGCCAACACCATCGCCCTGGAGGCCTTCGAGGCCCCGGGCACCGCTCTGGTGGGACGTGGACTGCTCGACCTGCTTCCGCAGTTCGACTCGCGGCTGATCCCCGGGTCCATGCGCAGGCCCGACACCATCGACGAGCGCGGGCGGACCAAGCCGACCCGGATGGTCGCGCGGCGCACCGACGGGAGCGAGTTCCCGGTCGAGGTCACCAGCGCGAACCTGGAGAACGGCCAGCAGGCCTACGACACCCACGGCTACACCGCCGACGAACTGCTCATGCTCGTCGTGCGCGACCTGTCGGGCACCGTCGACACCGAGGCCGAACTCGCGCGTTCACAGCGCCAGACCGAGATGATCCTGCGGGCCGCGGCCGAGGGCGTGGTCGGGACGGACACCGAGGGACGGGTCGTGCTGGTCAATCCGGCGGCCGCCCAGATACTCGGATACCGGGCCAGCGACCTCGGCGGGCAGGACCTGCACTCCCTCATCCTGCACTCGCGCGCCGACGGCGAGACGTTCGCGTACGAGGAGTCCCCGCTCGCCGACACCCTGCGCTCCGGGCGCAAGCACCGGGTGCGCGGGCAGGTGCTGTGGTCCAAGTCCGGGGACAAGGTTCCGGTCGACCTCACGACCGCTCCGGTCCGGGACGGGGACCAGCTCGTCGGCGCCGTGATGACCTTCACCGACCGCCGGCCGTACGACACCCTCGTCGAGGAGAAGGACACCGAGGCCACCCGGCACGCCGAGGAGCTCGCACGCATCGCCGAGGAGCACGCCGGGGAGCTCGACGCCCTGCGCGCACAGCACGCGGCCGAGCTCGCCGAGTCGGGCGAGCGGCACGAGGAGGAACTCGCCGCGGGCGACGACCGGTACGCGGCGCTCGGCGAGCGCGAGAAGGACCGCTACGAGGCGCTGGCGGCCCGGCACGACCAGCTGCTCGCCGTGCTCGGACAGTCCCTGCGCGGTCCCCTCGACCAGCTGCGCGGCGAACTGTCGAAGCTCGCCGCCGACGACGCCGGGCAGCTGTGGCCCGAGGCCAACCAGGTCCTGCACCACCTCGCCGCCGGCTATTCGCGGATCACGACGCTGGTCGACAACGTGCTCGGCTACCAGCGTCTCGACTCCGGCGCCGACCAGATCGTCCGTACGAACGTCATGCTCGACGCGGTCGTCGCGGCCGGTGTCGACGGCGCCGTCGAACTGATCGGGCCCGGGCGGGTGCAGTTCGCCGTGCACGCGCCGCCCATCGAGGCGCAGGTCGACGCCGGACTGCTGGCGAGGGCCCTCGCGCATCTCGTCGCGGACGTCGCGGGCGTCGACGCGACCGGCAACACGCCGGTGTCCGCGGGCGGCTACATGGACAACACCGTCGTGGTCGCGGCGGCGCAGCGCGGCGAGGTCGTACGGATCGAGGTGCGCGGGCCGTACGCCGGGGGAGACCCGGTGCACGAGCCGATCGTGCGCGGGATCGTGCGCGCGCACGGCGGTGTGCTGCAGACGCACGAGGTGCCCGGGATGAGCGGCAGCGCGTTCGTGCTGGAGGTGCCGATCGGGACCGGCGCCGGAGCCGTCGTACCCCCCGTCCCGGCGATGCCGCAGATCGAGGCCCCGGCCTCCACCGGCGCCGAGGTCGCGCTGCCCGAGCAGGCCTCGCACCAGGGCGGTGGCAGGCGACGGGCCCGGCGGTCCTCGGTGGACGCCTTCCTGGAGAGCGAGGTCGCCGCCGCGGAGCCGGTGGCGTCCGAGAGCGGCGCGGTCGCTCCCACCGGACGGCGCCGCCGGCGCGCGGCCGGCGAGCAGGGCACCGCCGAGGTGTCCGTGCCCGCGCAGGGGTCCGGCGCCGAGGTCTCCGGTGACGACGGCTCCGGGGGCACCGGCCGCCGGCGCGGGCGGCCGAGTGTCGTCGAGGACGCGGGTGACGGCGGGACCGAGGCCGTCTCCGAGGGCGCGGTCGTCATGGCGGGCGAGCACGGGGCGGGGACCGCGGCCGTGGGTACGGGACTGGGCGGGACGGTGCCTCCGCAGGGAGTGCCCGTGCCCGCCGGGTCCGCCGGGCCGTCCGGGTCCTCCGGGCGGCGTGCCCGGCGTGACGGGGAACAGCACGCGCTGCCGCCCGCGCTGCCCGTGGCCGCCGGCGCGCCGAACACTCCGGGCGCCCAGGTCGCGACGAGCGCGCCGGGCGCACCCGGCGACCAGGGGCCGCACGAGGCCGGCGGGTCCGCCGAGGGTTCACCGGCCGGCGGTCGGCGGCGGCGCGCCCTGGCCGCGGCGGCCGAACGCGCCGCGGCCGCGCAGGAGACCGGTGCCCGTCCCGTGTTCGCGCTCCCGCCCGCGGACGCGGACCGCTCACCCGAGTACATCCAGGCCCAGCAGGCGCAGCAGGCCCAACTCGCCCAGCAGCGGCTCCTGGAGCAGGGCGGTGCCGCGGTGGGCGCCGGGCACCTCCACGGCGTCGAGGGCCGTCACGACGTGATGTCCGCCGGCCCGGCCGACGAGCACACCCCGCCCCAGCCGCACCCCGTCCCCACATCGTCGGGCCGGCGCCGCGCCCAGCAGGCACCGGTTCCGGCCCAGCCGGGCGCGCTCCCGCCGGGTCCGCTCCCGTCGCCTCAGGTACAGCCGCCCCAGGTCCGCCCGGCGCCCGCCCAGCCCGGTCCGGTCCAGCACGGTGCCCTTCCGCCGGGCGCTGTCCCGGCCGGTCCGACGGGAGGGCCCGCGCAAGGCGCCCCCGTACAGTCGCCCCCCGTGCCGGGGCTCCCCGGACAGGCCGCCCCCGCGCAGGGCCGTCCCGCCGCGGCCCCCCTGGCCTGGCCGGCCCCGAACGCCGAGGACACCTCGGGTGCCGGGACTCCCGCCCCCGTGCGGCCGGGCGCCCCGGCGGCCCCCGTACCTCCCGCCGCGGCCGCCCCCCAGCCGCCGCGGCCCCGACCGGAGAGTCCCGCCCCGGGCACCCCTCTGCCGCCCGAACTGCCCGCGCAGGCCCAGCCGCAGCCCTCGCAGCGACCCCAGCCGCAGGCGCGGGTCGCCCAGCCGCTGCCCGCCGAGGCCGCCGCGCCGGTCGACCCCAACTCGACGCAGGGCCGGGCGATCAGCGTGCGGACTCTCGGGCAGGGTGTCCCGTTCGGCCGCCAGGGTGCCTCCAACGGATCGCAGGCGTCGGCGCAGACGCAGTCCGCCACGCCTCCCCCGCACCAGACGAACGGCTCCGGCCGCCGCCGCAAGCTCGGCACGCCCCCGACGCCCGTCTCCGAGCGCCCGGAGAGCGCGGCCCGCGCGCACCCGACGGCCGGTCAGGCCCCCGGGACCCGGCTGCCCGGCGCCACCGACGGTGCCGGACGTTCGTACGCCATAGGAGCCCCGGACAAGAACGCCGACGAGGGCCCCGAGCCGCTGGACGGTCCCGGCGGCGCGGTCGAGGTCGCCGATCAGCCGCACCCGCGGCCCGTGGACGACGAGCTGCCGCCCGAGCCGCTGGACAACCCGCGCCGGCTGCTCGTCTGGCCCGCTCCGGACGTGACGACCCAGCAGGCGCTGAGCGACCGCGGCTACCGGCCCGTCATCGTGCACTCGCGCGAGGAGGTGGACGCGCAGATCGCCGCGTTCCCGGCCGCGCTCTTCGTCGACCCGCTGACCGGCCCGATCACCCGCACGGCGCTCCAGTCCCTGCGCCAGGCCGCCGTCGCCGCCGAGGTGCCGGTGCTGGTGACGGCGGGGCTCGGGCAGGCGACGCGGGAGGCGGCGTACGGTGCCGATCCCGCCGTGCTCCTGAAGGCGCTGGCGCCCCGGGACTCCGAGCAGCATCCGCCGCGGGTGCTGCTCATCGAGGAGCACGCCGAGATCGCGCTGGCGCTGACCTCGACGCTGGAGCGGCGTGGCATGCAGGTGGCGCGGGCGTCCACGGACGAGGACGCGGTGACGCTGGCCTCACAGCTGCGGCCGAACCTGGTCGTGATGGATCTGATGCAGGTACGGCGCCGGCGCGCCGGCATCGTCGACTGGCTGCGGGCGAACGGGCAGTTGAACCGCACCCCGCTCGTCGTCTACACCGCCGCCGTCGACCAGGCCGAACTGCCGCGGCTCGCCGCGGGGGAGACGGTGCTGTTCCTCGCCGAACGCTCGACCAGCGCCGAGGTGCAGGACCGGATCGTCGACCTGCTCGCACGGATCGGCACCAACTGACCCCACGCGCCGGCCTCCGGCGTCCGTACGGGGCCGCGGCGTTCGTACGACGGTGACGGCCCGTGCGTGTGCGTACGCCGGGCGGGGAGCCGTGGGGCCGCCCGCCCGGCGTACGGGGGTCAGAGCCTGGTCACGTCCAGCTCACCCTGCGCGTACTGCCTGCGCAGCACCTTCTTGTCGAACTTGCCGACGCTCGTCTTGGGGACCGCCCCGATGATCGTCCAGCGTTCGGGGAGCTGCCACTTGGCGATCCTGCCCTCGGTGGCGAGGAAGGCGCGCAGCGACGCGAAGTCGGCGGTGGAGCCCTCCCTGAGGACGACGGTGGCCAGGGGGCGCTCGCCCCACCTGTCGTCGGGGACGGCGACGACGGCGGCCTCGGTGACGTCCGGGTGGGACATCAGCGCGTTCTCCAGGTCGACCGACGAGATCCACTCGCCTCCCGACTTGATGACGTCCTTGGCGCGGTCGGTGAGGGTCAGGAAGCCGTCGTGGCTGATGGTGCCGACGTCACCGGTCTTGAGCCAGCCGTCCTCGCTGAACTTGTCGGCGGGCCGGTGGGGCTCGGTGCCCTGGCCGCCGTAGTAGGCGCCGGCGATCCACGGACCGCGCACCTCCAGCTCGCCCGCGGACTCGCCGTCCCAGGGGAGCCGTTCACCGCCGGGGCCGGTGAGACGGGCCTCGACACCGGCCGGGAAACGGCCCTGGGTGAGGCGGTAGGCGAACTCCTCGGCCGTGCCCACGGCACCGGCCGGCGGCCGGGCGACGGTGCCCAGCGGCGACGTCTCCGTCATGCCCCAGGCGTGGCAGACCCGCATCCCCAGCTTGTCGAAGGCCTCCATGAGCGAGGGCGGGCAGGCCGAGCCGCCGATCGTGACCTGGGTGAGGGAGGAGACGTCGCGGGGCTTGGCGTGCAGTTCGCCGAGGAGTCCCTGCCAGATGGTGGGGACGGCCGCGGCGTGCGTCGGCCGCTCGGCCTCGATCATCTCGGCGAGCGGCGCGGGCTGGAGGAATCGGTCCGGCATGAGGAGGTTCACGCCGGACATGAACGTGGCGTGCGGCAGCCCCCAGGCGTTGACGTGGAACTGCGGGACCACGACGAGGGAGGTGTCCTGGTCGGTGAGGCCCATCGACTGGGTCATGTTGACCTGCATGGAGTGCAGGTAGATCGAGCGGTGGGAGTAGACGACGCCCTTGGGGTCGCCGGTCGTGCCGGAGGTGTAGCACATGGCCGCGGCGGCGCGTTCGTCCAGCTCGGGCCAGTCGTACGTGGTCGGCTTCCCCGCGATGAGCTCCTCGTACTCGTGCACCCGCACGCTCGCTCCGGCGAGCAGTGAGCGGTCGCCGGAACCCGACACGACGACGTGCTCCACCGTCGGCAGCCGGGGGAGCAGGGGTGCGAGCAGGGGCAGCAGGGAGCCGTTGGCGACGATCACGCGGTCGGCGGCGTGCTGGACGATGAACACCAACTGCTCGGCGGGGAGGCGGAGGTTGAGGGTGTGCAGGACCGCGCCCATGGAGGGGATCGCGAAGTACGCCTCGACGTGCTCGGCGTTGTTCCACATGAGGGTCGCGACCCGGTCGTCGTCCACGACCCCGAGGTCCTCGCGCAGCGCGTGCGCCAACTGGGCGGCACGGGCGCCGATCTCGGCGTAGGAACGGCGCTGCGGTTCTCCCTCACCCGTCCAGGTGATCACCTGTGATGTGCCGTGTATGGCCGACCCGTGGGTCAGGATCCTCGAGATCAGCAGTGGTACGTCCTGCATCGTGCTCAGCACGGCGTCCTCCCGGGGCGACATTGCCTACGCGGTGGTAAGGGTTGCGCTGATTCTGCGCACATACCGCTCGGTATGTCACTAGGTCCGGGTGATCGATCAAGTCACAGGGGCCGGGCGGCCGCGGAGGGAGCCGCGTGAGGGACCGCGGAACACCGGTCCGGAGTCAGCGCACGGGCTCCAGCTCGGGGTCCTCACGCAGCTTGCCCAGGGCCCGCGACACGGCCGACTTCACCGTCCCGACGGAGACGCCGAGCACCTCCGCCGTCTGCACCTCGCTCAGGTCCTCGTAGTACCGCAGGACGACCATGGCCCGCTGCCGCGCCGGCAGCTTCATGATCGCGCGCCACATCGCGTCGTGCAGCGCCTGCTGTTCGGCGGGGTCCCCGGCCGGCACCCCGTCGGGCTCCGGCAGCTCGTCGCACACGAACTCGTCGACCTTGCGCTTGCGCCACTGCGACGTCCGCGTGTTCAGCAGCGCCCGCCGTACGTAACCGTCGAGCGCCCGGTGGTCCTCGATCCGCTCCCACGCGACATACGTCTTGGTCAACGCGGTCTGCAGCAGATCCTCCGCGTCGCTCGGGTTGGCGGTCAGCGACCGGGCGGTGCGCAGCAGCACCGGCTGACGGGCCTTCATGTACGACGCGAACGACGGGTAGGACGGATACGACGGGTACGTGAAGGTCCGCGTCGCGACGTTCGCACCGCTGGTGCAGACGGGTGTGGTCATGCCTCCACGCTAGGAGTGACCCCTACTCCTGCGGATCGGCCGCAGGTCCCGAAGCGGTGTCCCCCTCAGGTTGTAGGACGGGGGCCTGCTCCACCTCCTGAGGGTGGACGAGCGGTGCCCGCACCCTGAGGGTTCACCCCTGAGGGACCCGTACGGCGGCGGCACGGCGGCCGCCGCACCGGCCCCGGGAGTGTCCTCACGAGACCCCGGGCGTCCGTTCCTCCCCGTCCGTCCCCAGGATCAGCCCCGAGGTGGGGACCCCGGTACCGGCGGTGACCAGGGTGCGGCGGGCCCCCCGTATCTGGTTCACGGACGTGCCGCGCAGTTGCCGTACGGCCTCCGCCACCCCGTTCATCCCGTGCAGATAGGCCTCCCCGAGCTGTCCCCCGTGGGTGTTCAGCGGCAGGCTCTCCGCGGCGACGAAGTCCGCGGCCTCGCCCGGTCCGCAGAACCCGAACTCCTCCAGCTGCATCAGCACGAACGGAGTGAAGTGGTCGTACAGGATCGCCACGTCGATGTCGGCGGGGGCCAGCCCGGAGGTCCGCCACAGCTGCCGCGCCACCACTCCCATCTCCGGCAGCCCGGTCAGGTCGTCCCGGTAGAAGCTCGTCATCTGCTCCTGCGCCCGGCCGGCGCCCTGGGCGGCCGCCGTGATCACTGCGGGCGGGTGCGGCAGGTCCCGGGCGCGCTCCACCGAGGTGACGACCAGCGCCTGACCACCGTCCGTCTCCTGGCAGCAGTCCAGCAGTCTCAGCGGCTCCACGATCCACCGCGAGGCGGCGTGGTCGGCGAGGGTGATCGGTCTGCCGTGGAAGTACGCCGCCGGGTTCGTCGCCGCGTACTTCCGGTCGACCACGGCCACCGGGCCGAAGGCGTCGGGTGTCAGCCCGTACGTGTGCAGATACCGCTGGGCCGCCATCGCCACCCAGGAGGCGGGGGTGAGCAGCCCGAACGGGAGGGCCCAGCCGAGCGCCACCCCCTCGGCCGACGGCTCCCGCTGCCGCACCCCGGCGCCGAATCTCCGTCCCGACCGCTCGTTGAACGCGCGGTAGCAGACCACCACCTCGGCCACGCCCGCCGCCACCGCGAGCGCCGCCTGCTGGACGGTCGCGCAGGCCGCCCCGCCCCCGTAGTGGACCCGCGAGAAGAAGGACAGCTCGCCGATCCCGGCCGCCTGGGCGACGGTGATCTCCGGGCTGGTGTCCATCGTGAACGTCACCATCCCGTCCACGTCCCCGGGTGTCAGGCCCGCGTCGGCGAGGGCCGCGCGCACCGCCTCCACGGCGAGCCGCAGCTCACTGCGCCCGGAGTCCTTGGAGAACTCGGTGGCCCCGATCCCGGCGATCGCCGCCCGTCCGCCGAGGCGGTCCCTCGTCCGTACGCTCATGCCGCGCCCCCGGGCGGGAGGGTGACCGTCACCGTCGCGGTCACATGTCTGCCGATGCCGTTCGCCCCGACGACCCGGACCGTCGCGGTGTCGCCGGAGACCTCCTCGACCGTGCCGGTCAACACCATCGTGTCGCCCGGGTAGTTGGGCGCTCCGAGCCGGACGGCGACCTTGCGCAGGACGGCGTGCGGTCCGAAGTGGTCCGTGATGTACCTGCCGACCAGGCCGTTGGTGGTCAGGATGTTCATGAAGATGTCGGGAGACCCCTTGCGCCGCGCCAGCTCCGCGTCGTGGTGCACGTCCTGGTAGTCCCGCGAGGCGAGGGCGCCGGCCACGATCAGCGTGCGCGTGATCTCGATCTCCAGCGGCGGCAGTTCGTCACCGGGCTTCGCGGTCGCCGGATCGCCACCGGGCTTCGCGATCGGCGCATCACCACCGGGCTTCGCGGTCGCCGGATCGCCACCGGGCTGCGTCGTCGGTGGATCGTCGGCGGCCTTCCCTGTCGGCGGATCGTCGGCGCGTCCCGTCCTCGGTACGTCCTCGGCGGCCGTCATGCCCCTCCCTCGCCGCTCACGAGCAACTCCCCCAGTTCCTGGAGCACTTCGTCCCCACAGCCCAGGTACGCGTCGAGCTGCCGGCCCCACAGGAAGTGCCGGTGCACGGGGTGCTCCAGATCGGCGCCGGTCCCCCCGTGCAGATGCTGGCCGCCGTGCACGACCCGCCGCCCCGCCTCGGAAGCCCACCAGGCCGCGGTCAGGGCGTGCGTCACGTGGGGCAGCCCCTCGTCGCGCCGCCAGGCCGCCTCGTACGCCGTCACCCGGATCGCCTCAGTGTCCATGTACGCGTCGGCCGCCCTGAGTTGCACCGCCTGCTGGGTGGCGAGCGGGCGCCCGAACTGCTCGCGCGTGTTCGTGTGCTCCACCGCGCGCGCCAGCGACCCCGCGCACACTCCGGCCTGCAGCCCGGCGAAGGCCGTCCGGGCGGTGGCCAGCACGTCCGCGTGGACGCCCTCGGCGTCCCCGCCCGGCTCCCGGCCCGCCCCCGCGCCCAGCCGCTCACCCGGCGTGCCGTCCAGGACGAGCCGTCCCGCCGACCAGGGGGCCGTCAGCTCGACCGGCTCGCACCGCGCGTCGGCGGTGCGCACCAGCCACAGCCGGCGCCGGTCGTCGGCGACGAGCGCGTGGGTGGCGTCCCGCAGCCAGGGCACCGCCGGGACGACACCGCGCAACCGCCCCTCGGCCGTCACGCGGACCGGCGACGGTGAGGAGACCGCGCCGCACACCACCACCGTCCCGTCCCCGATCCCGGGCAGCAGCCGCTCCCGCTGCTCCGGCGAACCGTGCGCCGCCACCGGCAGCAGTCCGTACGCGCAGCTCGCCGCGAACGGCACCTGGGCGGTGGTCCGCCCCTGTTCCTCCAGGATGAGCACCAGACCGAGGAGCCCGGTCTCCGCCACGGCGGCGATCAGCCCGGCCGCGCACAGCGCCTTCCACAGCTCGGCGTCGCTCCCGCTCCCGGCGGCGGCCAGCCGCTCGTGCGTGGCGAGGTCCCCGAAGATCCGGGCGGCCAGGTCGCGGGCCGCCGCCTGCTCCTCGGTGGGTGTGAAGTCCATGTCAGCGCCCGCCCCCCTCGGTGCCGTCCCCGGCCCGGAAGACCGGCAGGACCACCTCTTCGTCGTACCGCTCGAACTCCAGCCGCACCGGCATCCCGATCCGCACCTTGTCGTACGGCACCCCCGTCACGTTGCTCACGATCCGCACGCCCTCGGACAGCTCGATCAGGCCGACCGCGTAGGGAGGGTCGAAGGCCGGGAAGGGCGGGTGGTGCATGACGACGTACGAGTAGACGGTCCCCTCACCGCTCGCGCCGACGGTGTCCCACTCCAGGCAGCCGCAGGCACCGCACCCCGGCAGCCAGGGAAGACGCAGCGTCCCGCAGCCCGCGCACCGCTGGATCAGCAGCTCGTGCCGGCCCACGCCCTCCCAGAACCCGGCGTTGTCCCGGTTGACGACCGGCCGTGGCCGGGCGCTCGTCCGCCTGCCCCGCGCCGGGGCGTACTTGAGGATCCGGAAACGGTGCGTGCCGACGAGCTCGCCGGCCGACCGCACCTCCATCCGGGTCGTGACGAAGTACCCCGTGCCGAGCCGGGTCGTCTTGCGCTCGGAGACCGATTCGATGACGGTGTCGTAGGTGATCTCGTCCCCGGGCCGCAGCGGCCGCAGGTACTCCTGCTCGCAGTCGGTGGCGACCACCGAGGTGCAGCCCGCGTCGTCGAGCAGTCCGAGCAGGTCGTCGAACGGGCCCGGGCGCCTCACCTGCCCGGAGAGGCCCCCCATCGTCCACGCCTGGAGCATCGTGGGCGGGGCGATGGCGTCAGGTCCCTCGTACGCCGGACTGGTGTCGTCCATCGCCTCGCACCAGTGCCGGATCATCGGCCGGTTGACCGGGTCCCTGCCGACGCCCGCGACGGTCGCCACCCGGCCCTCGAACTCCTTGAACCGCGCCGCCTGCCCGGCCGGTCCGGCGCTCACCGCCGCCCCCTCGTCATCCCCAGCCGCATGGTCGCCACGATCTCCCGCTGCACCTCGCTCACCCCGCCCCCGAACGTGTTGATCTGCGCCGCTCTGTTCATCCGCTCCAGCTCGCCGTCCCCGAACACCCCCGGCGAACCGGAACGCACCAGCGCGTCGGCACCCACGATGTGCTGACATATGCGATACGTCTCGACCGCCGATTCCGTTCCCGCGACCTTCACGCCACTCGCGTCCCCGGGCGCCAGGCGGCCCGCCCCCACATCCGCCACCAGACGCCAGTTGAGCAGGCGCGATGCCGCCAGCCGCGCATGCGCCTCCGCCAGCCGCGCACGCACCCAGGGCTCGTCGGCCCGGCGCCGGCCCGTCACCGGATCGGGTGTACGCGCCGCCTCGAGCGCGGCCGTGTAGAAGTCCTCGGCCTGCATCCCGATCGCGGCGAGGGCGACGCGCTCGTGGTTGAGCTGGTTGGTGATCAGCCGCCAGCCGCCGTTCTCCTCGCCGACGAGACGGGAGGCGGGGACGCGGATGCCGTCGTAGTACGTGGCCGTGGTGGTCAGGCCGCCGACCGTCTCGATCGGCGTCCAGGAGAACCCCGGGGCGTCCGTGGGGACGAGGAGGATGGAGATGCCCCGGTGCCGGGGGGCGTGGGGGTCGGTGCGGCAGGCGAGCCAGATCCAGTCGGCGTGCTGGGCGTTGGAGGTGAAGATCTTCTGCCCGTGGACCAGGAAGTCCGTGCCGTCCCGCTCGGCGCGGGTGCGCAGCGCGGCGAGGTCCGTTCCGGCCGAGGGCTCCGAGTAGCCGATCGCGAAGACGAGATCACCGCTCAGGATGCGCGGCAGGAAGTACTCCTTCTGCTCCGCGCTGCCGTAGGCGATGAGCGTCGGGCCGACGGTGTTCAGCGTGACCATCGACACCGGCGCGCCGGCCCGGTACGCCTCGTCGAAGAACACGAACTGCTCGTCCGCGCCGCGCCCTTGTCCCCCGTACGCGGTCGGCCAGCCGATTCCGAGCAGTCCGTCGGCGCCGATGCGGCGCAGCAGCGCGCGCTGCCGGTCGGGCTCGTGGGCGGGCGGGGGCCCGTCGGGCATCAGGTCCCGGAAGTACGTGCGCAGCTCGGCGCGCAGCCGTCGCTGACGCTCGGTGGGGGCGAGGTGCACGGCGGCGGCCCTCCCGGACCTCGTACGGACAGGGGTTTCTGACTGTCCGTCAGATGAGGTGTGCTGTCAAGGTCGACGGAGGGGGCGGGCGCACGGCCGCCGGGAGCCGTCCGCCGGCCGCGCGTCGGACGGGCGCGGGCCGCGCGTCGGACGGGCCTCGGAAGCACCTCGGGCGCGCGCGGAACCCGCACGGGAACGCCGAAACGTCTGCGCGACGGCACCGAAGCACCGTCGCGCAGACGCGTCACGACCCCAGGAAGCACACCCCCCCCCCCGCGAGGGAGGCCGGACCGATGAGCTCGACAAGGGCTCATCGGTCCGGCGCTCACCAGAGCTTGGTGAAGTGGACGACGGTGGGCGACTGATTGATGGCTGTGAACGCTGAGCCGTTCACCTGCGCGGTATTGCTCTGGTTCGAGGCGCCGGAGCCCACCGCCTGCTGCTGTGTGGTCGAGGAGTTCCCGCTGTTGTCGCGCCCGACCCCGCTGCCACTGACGGTTGCCACGCCCGCGTTCGATCCGTTGTCCGAGATCGCGCCGTTGTCCGCAGCCGCGACGCCCGTGAACAGAGCGGCGGCGAGGGGCAGGGCCGAGACGGCGGCGAGAACGCGGGCGGTACGGATGGTTGCCATGTGAGTTCCTCCATGAACCGGATGTACGGACCGGCGGTGAGCCGGGTGGTACGTGGGATACGGCCTGCTCCGAGGTGGTCGGCCGACCGCCCCGGCGCTGTTCACGACGTCGCGAGTCCAGAGTTGCCCACCGAATCCCCGGCGAACCACCCCGGAAGCCGTGATTCCCCCTCAAGCGTGAGGACAAGTCGATAAACCCTCTTCACGACATCAAAGCCGCAGCTCAGCGGCTATCGGGCGGCTCGAAACCAGGCGCCGCACGGGCTGAAGCGTTTCGCCACATTTCCACCCCGGACCGCCCGAAGGCCTCACCGCGCGCTCCGGCGTCGGCGCACTCTTCCCTTTTTCGAACACTCGTACGAACATGGAGGCATGGCCACCATCGACCGGCAGGCCACGACCCTGGCCCTGGCCCATGCCCTGTCCGCCGCCGAGCGCGGTCTCGCGGTGATCCCGCTGTCCCGCACGAAACTCCCGGCCCTGCGCTCACCCCACCGCGACGACCCCGACCCGACGACCCCGCCCTGCCACGGCGAGTGCGGCCGCTTCGGGCACGGCGTCTACGACGCCTCCACCGACCCCCGACGCATCCGCGAGCTCTTCGCCGCCGCCCCCTGGTCCACCGGCTACGGCATCGCCTGCGGCCTCGACCCGCACCACCTCATCGGCATCGACCTCGACACCAAGGCCGGTACGGACTCCTCCACGGCCCTGCGCGAACTGGCCCTGCGCCACCTGTTCACCATCCCCGACACCGTCGTCGTCGTGACCCCGAGCGGCGGCCGCCACCTCTGGCTGACCGGGCCACCGGACGTGGTCGTCCCCAACTCGGCGAGCCGGCTGGCACCGGGCATCGACATCCGCGGCGCCGGCGGCTACCTGGTCGGCCCCGGCTCACGCACCGAGCACGGCGTGTACGGCACGGCTCCGGGCACCGCCCACCTCGCGCCCGCGCCCTGCCCCGGCGAACTCCTGCGCCTGCTCACGCCCCCACCCCGTACGCACCACCGCCCGCCTCCCGCGACCGGCCACCAGGGGCAGGGACTGATCCAGTTCGTCCTCGCCGCCCACGCCGGCCAGCGCAACACCCGGCTGTTCTGGGCCGCTTGCCGCGCCTACGAGAACGGCATCGGTCCCGACCTGACCCCCGCCCTCGTCGAGGCCGCCGTCCGCACCGGTCTCACCGCACGCGAGGCCCGCTCGACGATCGCGTCGGCGTCCCGGATGTCGCTCCGGCAGCCGGGGGCACCACAGAATTGAGGGGCGCCGCGGATCACGTCTTCCTAGGGTGCCGTCATGGCGCTGACCCGCATCACCCTCTCCTCGGGCCGTACGGTCCGGATGACGGCACTCCGGCTCTCCTCGACCTACGGCGGGATGCTGGAGGGCTACCCGTTCGCCCGCTGGAACGACCGCGTGGTCGACCGCGCGGTCCGGGGTGCCGGCGACGCCTTCCCCGGCACCCCGGTGCACCTCGTCGAACCCCTCCGGGACCGTCCGGACATGCCCCCCGGTGCCTTCGGCCCGGTCGAGAAGCTGCCCGCCGTGACCTGCGTCGGGACCTTCCGATCCGCCGCGATCGACCCCGCGCACGATCCGGTGCTGCACCGCTCCGCCCTCACCGTGGTGTGGTTCCGGGCCACCCCGGACGTCCCCTCGGACGAGAACACGGATCCCGCGCTGCTCGCCGTCCCCTGGGAGGAGGCGGCGCGGGACTTCGAGCTCTAGCCGCGCCCCGGGACGGCCCCCTCGGTTCCGGTCACGCGGGTCCGGTCACGCGGGTCACGTCACTCGGGTCCGGGGCCGGGGTCCATTCCTCGGCGAGGAGGCCGAGGACCACCATGTCGACGAAGGAGCCGTACACCCAGGCGGCGCGGCGCAGCGTGCCCTCGACACGGAACCCGGCTCCGGTCGCGGTCGCGATCATCGCGGTGTTGTCGGCGAGCGTCTCGATCTGGAGCCGCCGCATCCCCCGGACGGTGAACCCGTAGGCGCACAGCACCCGGACGACATCCCCCGCGAGCCCGCGCCCCCGGAATCCGGGGAGCAGGGAGATTCCCAGGTGAGCGGTCCGGTTGTGCGGGTCGATGCCCCACAACAGGGCCTCGCCGGCCAACTCCTGCGAAGCGAGTTCCACCACCGAGAAGTACGCCCTGTCGTCGGACGGCACGGCCGCCGCCGCGGGAGACTCCGCGGCGTCCGGCGGGAGTGGCCGCCAGGGACGGGAGTCGACGCGCGAGCGCGTCGCCACGTCGTCGTACAACTCGGCCTGGAAGACGGGCACATCACTGTCACGCCGCGCCCGCAGAGCGACCTTGTCACCTCGTATCACCCGTCATTGCTACCCCACGGGCCCCGATCGGACAACCGGGTCATCGGCGGGGGAGGTCCTCGACGGCGGGGACACCGACCCCGAATTGGGGGTCCCGGCCTGAACGTCCGCGTCCGTCCTCTCAACGGTCCGGGTGAATGGATTTCCCATCCACCCGGACCCTTGAATCAGTTGCGGTTGACGGTGACGCGACCGCTGTTGTTGTTATTGTTGTTGTTGTTATTGTTGTTGTTTGCGCCATTGTTGTTGTTATTGTTGTTGTTGACGTTGACGATGATCCGGAACCCGTCGCCGAAGAAGTCCCACAGGTCGTCGTAGCCGCCGTCGAAGTGCTCGTCGTCCTCGTCGCCCTTGAAGCCCGCACGGTCGTAGCCGGCGTCCTCGCCCTCCGCGCCGTCCTTGAAGTCCGCCCGGTCGTGGCCGGCGTCGGCACCCTCGTCGTCCTTGAAGTTCTTGAACTCCGCCCGGTCGTAGATGGCGTCGACGCCCTCGTCGTCCTTGAGGATCGCCCGGTCGTACAGGGCGTCGAGGCGCTCGTCGTCCGAGGTGACGGAGTAGCCGGCGCTCGGGCGGAAGGACTTGAGCGAGTCATGAGCCGCGGCGTGCGCCATGGGCGCTGACCAGAGACCTGCCACCCCGCCGCCGAGCACGATCAGGGCCGCGGCCCTCACGCCCGGGCGGGGGTGACGCGAGGGGGCGCCCTCGTCCTGGCGCCGGTTCCGCGTCACCTTGAGCTTCGGGAACATCTTGCGTCCTCTCTCCTCGCACGGGCGAGGGAACTGTCCGGTCGGTTCGAGGATGCAGACGTGGAGCCGCATCCAGACTCATCACACTTTCCGTGCGAGCTGCCTGCGATAACGGTTCGACCTGCGGAGTTACGCCAGACGCTGGCACGTCCGCGACCCGTGGCCCAGCGCCGATGGCGCCTCTGGAAATCAGGCGATAAAGTAATCGCCCACGCTTTGTTCTGACGGTCCGTCAGCTATTTCGACAGGCCGTTCCGTCCTGCCGAAACGGCCACGAGCGTTCGCCGGAGAATCCATCGCCGACCTGAATCAACCACCTACGGAACCGGGCAGGACCGGGCGCACACGGAAGGGGCGCCCCCGTTCCCGGGAGCGCCCCTTCCGACCTGCAACGTTTCTGACCTGCGCGGTGGGTGTGGGATTTGAACCCACGGTGACATCGCTGCCACGACGGTTTTCAAGACCTTTCGCCGATCACAGGCGGTGCGGTCTCCGCCGCAGGTCAGACGGGCACGAGAGCGCCAGAGGAGCCGTCGTCATCGTCGTCGTGCCCGCACGTGCCCCCGGCGCGTGATCGTGCCCGCTCAGCCAGGAGTCCGACGCTTCGGCCACCTGATCATCACGACCGGCGACCGGCCGGGCGTAATGCCGGGTGGTGACGCTCGCGTTCGAGTGCCCGAGCCGATGCGCGGCGGTCATAACGCCGTACCTGTCGGCGACCCACGTCCCGTGCGAAGCCCGGAGATCACGCGGGGTCACGTCGGTCAGTCCGGCCGCCAACACCGCGGGGTCGAAGTACGCCTTGCGCCACTGGTTGTAGCGCAGAGGCTTGCCCGCAGGCGTGGTGAACAGGAGCGCGTCATCCCCACCGGGAAGGGTCTCCAGGTACTTCCCGATCTTCTTCGCTAGGGCCGGGCCGACACGGATGAGCCGCTTCTGATGGGACTTCGGGGTGTCGAAGACGAGCTTGCCGTTCGCTTCGGCGAGGTTCTCATCCACGAGGACGAAGCCGCCGGACACGTCGATGTCGACGCGCCGGAGGGCGAAGGCCTCACCGACGCGCAGGCCCGCGTACGCGAGAAGCGCGATCAGCAGGTCATGGGGCTTGGCCGCGCTCCGCACCACCCGGGACGCTTCGAGCGGGGTCAGGATGTGCGGCTCAGTCTCGGGCATCCGCGGGAGCTTCACGCCCCGGCATGGCGTCACCTGGATCATGTCGTTGTCGACGGCAGACTGCATGACCTGGGAGAGCACCCGGTATGCCTGCCGGATGCGGGACGCGCTGAGCCCCTTGGTCCGCATCGAGCCCCCGCCCGATGGGCGGGGGAGGGGCCCCGCCGAAAGCCACGGCCCGCAGAATCCGGCAGGCCTCAGCCGTGGCGCACTTGAGAGAAGACAACACCACCGCAGCCCCCTCACTGGAGCCGCATCTCCTCCCCCACGCCCCGCCGACCTGAGCGACGCCACCCCGTCCCCGGATCAGGGTCCACGGCTTCGCGGAACCGGGCCGGGGGACTCTTGGCCTTCGGCCATCCGGAGTGCTGGCCCCACGGCTTTCCAGCCGCCGCTACGGAGATCCCACCCCACCAGCCCGCACCGCGGGCCGGCGAGGGGCTCGGGGACTCGGGGCTGCGCTCCTGCCTTCGGCCCGCGCCGCCCCGGCCCCCGGCCCCGCGCCACTCACAATCGCCTCGGGGTGATCACCGTTCCACGCTCCGGCACGCCACGGGCCGATACACCGGACCGAGCCCGATACCTCAGCCCGCCCCGCACACCAGGCCCCACCCGGACAGGCAGCATCGAGCGGCCGGCGAGCATGGCCCCGCGTGTACACCCGACAAGACGCGTTGTGATCAAAAAGCAGGTACGCCACGGCTGAGGCCTGCCGGACACCACAGGCCGCGGAGAGGCGAGGCGAGGGGAGATGTGGCGATTGAACCCGCACCTCAGAGCAAGCCTCCGGCGGGGGCGCTCCGACTCCGGGATGGACGGGGCGCCGTACGCGGGTGCCGGCCCGTAGAGGGCGAGCGTGGGAGGTGCTTCCATCCCATCAGCCATCGACCCAGGCAGTGCCGATCAGACGCGGCCCCTGGCGTCCAGGTCGTTCGTACAGTGGAGCGCTCCACCTGGACGCCATGAACCACGCCCGCTCCACGGTGTGTGGGCCGACGGCGGACGGGATGAGAGCAGAGGAAAGTGGTGGTTCCTGTCGGAGCCAGACCCGCGAGTCATTCGGGAACCTCAACGTGAGCGTGGATGAGCGGCTAACGACGCCTTTCCGGTACGGCGTTGCGTGACTTAGGCTCGTCCCCTCTGGATCACTGGGGAATGATCCCAAGGGGGGGACTCATGAACTACTTGATCGGCCTTCTCTTGATCGTTTTCGGGGCGCCGCTCGTCGGCATTACCGGCCGGGTGATCGAAAACTCCGGGCGCGAGGGCGTCGGCAAGACGATCTCCATTGGCGGGTACCTCGCGGTGCTGGGGCTTGCTGCCTGGCTGATCATCGGCAGTCTCTGACATCCGCATACGCCGTCTTCCGAACTAGTGCTCTAGGCCGGAGGGAAGACCGCGCTCGTCAAGACTGCGTGCGGCGGCTGACACCAGCGGCTGACACCAACAAGCGCGAACAGCTGCGATCGGCGCCGAACCCCAGTGGACGATCGGCCGAGGCTCAGGCCTGGTTCGCCGACGTCGACAGTCCCAGTGATCGACCTGATAAAGATGAGGCCACATGGTCGAACTCTTTGGCCGGGGCGCGTTCGGCTACCACCACCAGTCGCCACCATCTGCGAGCGAGCGCTGCAAGTAGTCTTCCAACTCCCGTGCAGCCCACAGCCGACTGTCGGTCTCGTGGTCCCAGACGAAGATGTCCGGACGCTCGGGCGTCAGCACGAAGGCGAACTGGTCACCACCGCCGTTGTCGCCGAAGAACAGCAGCGGATCAAAGGGCATGTACAGCCCCGGGAACGTATCAGGAGCCCAGAACAGCAGGTTCTGTTCCACGATCCGATCCAAAGACCAGACGACGTCCTTCGCGTAGGCGCCGACTACCCCGTCGGTCTCCACTAGCAGAGCTGCCAACTGGGCCGGCAGGTCTCGGCCGAGCCGCTGCTCCGCCGCAGCGAGAGCGGTCCTGTCCACAGGCGGTCGAAACGTCACGCCGGGTCGAGCCCCGGTAGCGGTTTCTTTCCACACAAGCACAGCCTATTGATCGCTTCCAGCCCCAAGCGACCGGCTGACGTGCCCGGTAAACCTCAGCGACCCTCCCGCCCATAGTTCGCATCGAGGGGCCGCGGGGCGTGCCACTTCCGTGCCAGAACGGACGGGGAATCACGGGGAATCACGGGGAATCGAGGTTCGCCGGGGTGTGTACCGCCCCGCGCTGCCCAAGGCAGGGATTCCCAGGTCGAGCCGGTGATCGCCCCACCTCGCTCCTAAAGCGGTGGTCGGCCAGCAAGGCAGGTGGCTGCTTGATGCGCTCACCAGCAGCTCGGCAGCCCGGTCGTGCCGGTCTGGGACAATTTGAACACGCACGTCAGCCGCGTCATGCGCCGGCTGATCGACGCCCGATTATGGCTGACCGTCTACCAGTTGCCGCCATACGCTCCGGAGTTCAACCCGGTCGAAGGCGTGTGGTCGCACCTGAAACGGTCGCTGGCCAACCTCACCAAACACAGCCTCGACGAGCTCACCGTACTGGTGAAAACCCGGCTCAAACAGATGCAGTACGGACCCGGCCTCATCGATGGCCTCATCGCCAAAACCGTCCTCAACCTCCAACCGCCGCATCCCCAGGCGTTAAAGATCTCTACAGGGCGCTAGGGGGCAGCAAGTGCGGGGCGCGGTTGCCAAGGATGCCGAAGATCAGCTCCTTCGCCAGGCCGCGCAGTTCCGCCAGGAAGGCGGCATCGACTTGGCCCTCCCTGGCCCAGATGCCGGCGAGGGACTCGGCGCAGGCCTGGGCCAGGTCGCTGCTGAAGTCGCCGTCCCGGATGGCCCGGATCAAGGCCGCCTCGACGAACGGACCAGAGAGGAACTCCAGACACCACGCAGCCTCCTCCTGCTCGTCCTCGCGCACCGTGGGGTCTTCGATGAGGCGTACGAGCAGAACCGCGCGCTCCTCGTCCGGGATCTCCGGATCGCTCCACACCGGGCCCGGCGACGAGACCGCTGCCGAGTCCTCTGCCCCACTGCGGTGCCGCTCCTTCCTGAGCAGCCTTGCCAGCCAGTTCCTCATCTGGAACAGATCCTCGATTCCGTCCACAATTGCCCTCGCCGATCCCGCTGCCGGCCACAGCCCGACCTGCCCGCCGAAGGAGCTGGCCCTGGCGCCGTAGCCCGCGCTCGCAAGCCGGCCCGCCAGGCTCGCCCCGTCGTGCACGGCCGCCTGCGTGCGCTGGGCCGCTCGGCGGCGTCGCCACATCGTAGATGTCGTATGCGACAGCTGTGGCGAGCAGCAGCCTGCCACCGATGGCGGTCGACCTTGCCAAATCGATGGCTCCACGCGGCGCCCACGGCCCGCCCAAGAGGATGTGCTCCTTCGTAACCTCAGCCGTTAAAGATCTCTAGAGCTTCCGTCGCAGCCGAATCAGTGCACCCCTTGCATACTTCTCAAGGTCAGCGGCGTAGCGGGACTGCTTAGCAACAGTGCTCATCATCCGCTCAGCGCTATCTATGTCGCTGGCAACCTCCCCCACCAACAAACCGGCTTGAGCGTGAACGACTGTGAGCTTGCTGCTCAACTCTTGGTCGCGAACCAGGTGTTTCAGCTCATCGACACGGGCACGAGTCTCCTCTAGACCAGAAGCCGTCATCCAAGTCGCGTTGCGATAGCCAAGTTCTGCATCGTGGGCAACATCGATAACCTTCGCCAACAGCCCAACGAGTTCCTCCGGCGGACCGTATCTCCGGCGCCGATTCTGCTGATGCTGACTCCACGCCGCCCAGAGTCCTGCCGGACCTCCGATTGCCCCTACGATTCCGCCGGCCGCGCTCAGCCAGTCAGTCAGTCGCATCAGACATGCACTATCCCCCACCCAGTCCCGTGCCCCTGCCGTGCCCGATCAACCGGTATCCGACGGGGAACCACGGTGGTTGACGGACAGTGCACATGAGAACGGCCCCGACCGATACACCTGGTCAGGGGCCGTTCAGCTGCGGTGGGTGTGGGATTTGAACCCACGGTGACATCGCTGCCACGACGGTTTTCAAGACCGTTCCCTTAGGCCGCTCGGGCAACCCACCTACGCCCCGGCCCACCTGGGACGGAGCGGGTACAGCGTACCGGCTCCGTGCCTTTCGCCGCGGCCGTGGTTCCACACGGGGTCCACCGGCGCCCGCCTGTCGCACTGGCCGCGCGGCGCGGTGGGTCCGTCAGTTCGTGGGGCGGGGCAGTACGGCGAGGGCGGTGCGGGCGATGTCCGTCAGCGTCCCTTCGTCCGCTCCGGCCTTGCCCAGCGCTTCGATGCCGCGCAGTACGGCGAGCACCAGCCCGGCCAGTTGTCCGGGGTCCGCGTCCGGGTCGAGGTCGCCGTTGCGCTGGCAGGCGGCGATGTCGTCCTCCAGCAACGCACGGAGCGCTTCGATGGCTGTGTGCGCCCGCTGGGCCACCGTCTTGTCGTGTTCGGCCAGTTCGGCGGTCCCCTTGGCCAGGAGGCATCCGCGCTGGGCGGTGTCCGCGGCGGTGGCCGCCGCCACCGCGTGGACGTGGGCGGACAGCCGCGCGTACGCGCTCTCGTCGTCGCCGCGCAGCTGCTGGGCCGTGGCGTCGACGACGGCGACGCAGTACTCGTCGAACACGCGGTGGAACAGCTCCTGCTTGCCGCCGAACGCGCCGTACAGGCTGCCCTTGCCGAGACCCGTCGCCGCGGCGATGTCGTCCATGCGCGTGGCCGCGTACCCACCCGCCCAGAACTGCTCCCGGGCAGTGGCCATCACCTGCTGCTCATCGAACTTCCGAGGTCGCGCCATGACGCCAAGCCTACGCTTATTTGACTCATTCGTCCATAACGATTAGCTTTGCGGACGAGTGGAGGATCGGGGACGGGGCCCGGAAATCCGAGACCCCGGGAGAGGACGCCCCCTCGTCCGAGTGACCTACCTCACGGGAACCGCCCCGGTGTGTCCGACAGGTACCTGCGTGAAGCAATCCTTGCGAGCTCGTCTGCGAGCCGGCGATCCAGAGGCCTTCCGCCAGCTGTTCCAGGAACTGGGCCAGGCGATCTACGCGCACGCCTACAGAGCCACGGGCGACTGGTCGGCGGCCGAGGACGCGGTGTCACTGACGTTCCTGGAAGTGTGGCGCCTGCGGGAGCGGCTGGAGGAGGGCGACGAGAGCGTCCGTCCCTGGGTCTACGGCATCGCCACCAACGTCCTGCGCAACCGCGGACGCGCGGCGCGCAAACACCAGCAGACCCTGGCCCGGTTCCCGGCGCCGGAGACCGTGCCGGATTTCTCCGACGAGGTCGCTGAACGCATCGACGACGGTGAAAGACTCGTGGCCGCCAGAGCGGCGGTGGCCAGGCTGCGCCGTGGGGACCGCGACGTCTTCATGCTGTGCGTCTGGTCCGACCTCGGCTACGCCGCGGCGGCCGAGGCCCTGGGGATCCCGGTCGGCACCGTGCGCTCCCGGCTGTCGCGAGCGCGAGCCCGTCTGCTCAGACTGACGGAGCAGGAACTGAGACGCGCGAAAAAGAGAGTGGAACCCCCCTCGGACAACCGACAGATACGGGGCGACCGCACACCCGCGGTCCGGTCGATACAGGAGAAAGCCCGATGAACGCTCCGAAGCATGGTGAAGCCGTCGAGCGCCAGGAGCTGTCCCACCTGCTGCCGCGCCCCGGCACGCCTGGTCTCTCTCCCGCCCGGTCTCAACGTCTCGAGGAATATCTGATGCAGGAAGTCACCCGGACCGGCACGCAGACGCAGCCGTCTCCCGCAGCCAGGCGTGGTGTGCCGCGCTGGAGCCTGATCGCGGCGCCGGTCGCGGCCCTGGCGGTCGCCGCGGCCGTCGCCGTCAACGTCACCGGCTCCGGCTCGGCCCCCGCCGACGACAGTGTGGCCATGGCGTCGGTCATCACCGTGCAGCCGGCCTCGGCCCACGGCGCCGGCGCCTTCCTGAGCCAGGTCGCGGACGCGGCCGGCAAGCAGAAGACCCCGGTCGTCGGCGCCCACCAGTTCATCTACGTCAAGAGCAAGGTCGGCTTCACCCACCAGGTCAAGCAGCGCACCATCGGCGGTCCCGCCAAGCTCGACGCCGTCCACCAGCGCCAGGTGTGGCTGGCCGCCGACCCCTCCAGGAACGGCCTCATCCACGAGGGCGGCCAGGACATCACCATCCACAACAGCGGCGCCGGCGTGGTCGACCCCGACGGGGCGTCCGAGCCCCCCAGGCCCGGCACCGTCCCGCAGATCGCCTCGTTGTCCACCGACCCCGACGCGCTGCTGAAGCAGATCTACTCCGCCACCCGCGGCCAGGCCCCCGGCAAGGACGCGGCCGCCTTCAACTGGGTCGGCGAGACCGTGTCCGAGTCGATCGTGCCCGGTGACGTGGCCTCCGCGATCTGGCGGGCCGCCGCGAAGATCCCTGGCGTCGTGCTCGTCAAGGACTCCACCGACGCGGCCGGCCGGCACGGCGAGGCCATCGCCCACGTCTCGAACGGCGAGCGCACCGAGTACATCTTCGACCGCGACACCCACCTGTTCCTCGGCGAGCGCAGCTACCTCGTCAAGGACACCCCCGAGGGCAAGGCCGGCATGCTGACCGGCACCAGCGCGGTCCTCTCCCGCGCCGTCGTGAACAAGGCCGGCGACCTGCCCGCGGGCACCCGCGCCTGACCCCCGCACCACCCCACCGCCCGGCTGCTGACCCTCACTCAGGAGCCGGGCGGACCCGTCCCCCACCGGCGCCATCGTGTCGTCCGGATCAAGGCGGGACGGCTCCACGCCGAAGGGGTGCCCCTCACATGAGAGGCACCCCTTCGGTGGTGGGTGGCGCGGGGAGAGGACCGACCGGTCAGCTGTCGCCGTCGCGCTGGCCCAGGGTGACGTCGGTGGTGCGGACCTTGCCGTCGCGCGTGAACGTGAGCTTGACGGTGTCGCCGGGCTGGTGGGTCCAGATCTCGCCGATGAGGGTCGGACCGCTGTCGATCACCTGGTCGTCCAGCTTGGTGATGACGTCGCCGGGCTTGAGGCCGGCCTTGTCGGCGGGGCCGCCGGAGGTCACCGCCGCGGAGCCGCTCGCGCCCTGTTCGGTGATCTTCGCGCCGCTGGTGCCCTCTTCGAGGGAGACGGACGCGCCGATCACCGGGTAGACCGGCTTGCCGGTCTTGATGAGCTGCTGGGCGACGTGCTTCGCCTGGTTGATCGGGATCGCGAAGCCGAGACCGATGGAACCGGACTGGCTGGTGCCGCCCAGGCCGCCGCCGCTCGTCGACTGGATCGCGGAGTTGATACCGATGACGGAGCCCTGGGCGTCCAGGAGCGGGCCGCCGGAGTTGCCCGGGTTGATCGAGGCGTCGGTCTGCAGGGCGCTCATGTACGAGGCCTTGCTGCTGGAGCTGCCGTCGCTGGAGGCCACCGGACGGTTCTTGGCGCTGATGATGCCGGTGGTCACCGTGTTGGACAGGCCGAAGGGGGCGCCGATGGCGATCGTCGAGTCGCCGACGGCCACCTTGTCGGAGTTGCCGAGGGCGAGCGGCTGGAGGTCGGACGGCGCGTTCTTCAGCTTGATGACCGCGACGTCGTAACCCTGCGCGTGGCCGACCACCTCGGCGTTGTACTTCTTGCCGTCGGGGAAGGTCGCGGTGAGCTTGCCGCCGTCGACCGCGTCCGCGACGACGTGGTTGTTGGTGAGGATGTGGCCCTGCTTGTCGAAGACGAAGCCCGTGCCGGTGCCGCCCTCGCCGTTGGTGCTCTCGGCCTCGATGGTGACGGTGCTCGGCAGCGCCCTGGCCGCCACGCCCGCGACCGTGCCCGAGGCACGCTTGACGTCGCCGCTGTTGCTCGGGGCGGAGACCGTCGTCGAGCCGGTGGAGTTGTCGTTGCCCCTGGCCAGGGAGTAGCCGATACCGCCGCCGACCCCGCCCGCGACGAGCGCGGCCACCAGGATCGCGGCGACCAGGCCGCCACGGCCGTTCTTCGGCTTCGGCGCGGGCTGCCCGTAGGTGGAACCCCACCCACCGCCGCCCGAGCCGCCACCGTCCGCGTACGCGGGGGTGGCGGGCGGCGGAGGCGGCCAGCCCGCCTCGGCCGCGGGAACGGCCCCGGGGGCTCCGTAGCCCGGCGCTCCGGGAGTGCCCGCGCCGTGCCCGTACGGGTCAGGCGTCCCGGCACCCGTCGACGCGTACGCCGGTGTCTGCTCCGGTGCGCCGGGGGCGCTTGGAGGCACCGACGGGATCTGAGCGGTCGGCGCGCCCCCTTCGGGCGCAGCGTTCTGCGCGGAAGCAGCGGGAGTTTCCACCGGCACGGGAGGTGCGGACGGGGCCGGGGGTACTGCGGTGCCCTCGTTCTCGGTGCTCACAGCTCTTCTCCTCGATCCACGGCTGTTGTTCTCGGTCGCACTCGGTCACGCTCGCTCATGCTTGTCGACGGGTCCGGCGCGATGCAGCTGTGCTGGTGTGCATGTGCTTTTTGTACGCCGTCAGCTTTTCCCACAGGACGTCAGAGCACCATAAGCGGTGGCTGTGGGTCCAGGTCTATTCTTTACATAGGTCTTTTCTGGCGCAATGGGTTCATTTGTGGCGTATCCGACCCGACGGACACCCCGCGGCGGTGGCACCATGACGCGGTGACCCACGCACGACAGCACCCGATCCAGGTCGTCGCCCATCGCGGAGCCTCAGAAGAGGCGCCCGAGCACACCCTGGCCGCTTACAAGAAGGCGATCGAGGACGGTGCCGACGCCCTCGAGTGCGATGTACGGCTGACCGCGGACGGACACCTCGTCTGCGTCCACGACCGTCGCGTCAACCGTACGTCCAACGGCCGCGGCGCGGTCTCCGCCCTGGAGCTCGCCGAACTGGCCGCACTGGACTTCGGCGCCTGGAGGAACCGCGACGAGTCCCCCGACTGGGAGTACGGCCCCGGGGACCCCGAGGACACCTCCGTCCTCACCCTGGAGCGGCTGCTCGAACTCGTCGCGGACGCCGGCCGCCGCGTGGAGCTGGCCATCGAGACCAAGCACCCCACACGCTGGGCGGGACAGGTCGAGGACCGGCTGCTGCTGCTTCTGAAGCGCTTCGGGCTGGACTCCCCGGAGAACGCCGCGACCTCGCCCGTCCGTGTGATGAGCTTCTCGGCCCGCTCCCTGCACCGCGTCCGGGCCGCGTCCCCGACCATGCCGACGGTCTATCTGCTGCAGTTCGTCTCACCCCGGCTGCGCGACGGACGGCTGCCGGCGGGTGTCCGGATCGCGGGCCCCTCGATGCGGATCGTACGCAGCCACCCCGGCTACATCGAACGGCTGAAACGCGCCGGGCACCAGGTGCACGTCTGGACGGTGAACGAGCCCGAGGACGTCGACCTCTGCGTTGAGCTGGGCATTGACGCCATCATCACCAACCGTCCGCGCGCGGTGCTGCGCCAGCTCGGCCGCTGACCTCGCGCGCACCACTCCGGAAGCCCCTGCCCGAACCTCCCAGAACACCGTCGAAATCCGGCCACGCAGTGACAGGGAGTGCACCGGCGCGTTCGTTCCGTATTCGATCGTTACGAGTGCGTCAGCAGACGTGGATTGGCCGGTTTCCGGTCCAGTCCGGTGGGGCATCCACACCGTGGCGTGGGGCAAAGGAGGTCTCGGGGGTGGCGTTGGTGGTGGCACGGGAAGTGCCCACGTCGTCGAGCATGGCCGTTCCCCATGGCCCTGCGGGCGTGGGGAAGGCAAGACGTCGGATGCGGGATCAACTGCGTACGGACGGGATGGCGGAATCGGTCGTCGACGACGCCGTACTGATCCTTTCCGAACTGCTGAGCAATGCGTGCCGGCACGGCAGGCCGCTCGGCGACGCCCTGTCGGGGGACGGAGACGTGCGGGCCGCGTGGCGCGTGGACGCGTCCGGAAGGCTCACCGTCGAGGTGACGGACGGCGGTGGTCCCACCCGGCCGGTTCCGGCCACCCCCTCGGTCACGGCACACGGCGGCCGCGGTCTGAACATCATCACGGCACTCGCGAAGGACTGGGGTGTCCGCGACGACGCCCGCGGGGAGGTCACGGTGTGGGTCGTCGTCCAGGAGGACGTCACCGACGCGACCGGCGGGCACCGGCGCGACGACTTCGCTACGCGCGTCGCGTCACCGACCGTGTCCGCCCTACCCGAACTGGACTTCGCGGACGCCTTCGACGACCTCGACTGAAACCCCGGCGCGCGGAAGGACCCCGTGCGTTGTCCACAGGGTCCCTTCGGCCGTCGCACGAACGGCTAGGCTCGCGCCCGTACGAGTCGAGCCGTGATCGGGAGACACCCACGATGGCCAAGAAGCGACCCCAGACGAAGGCCCAGCGGCCTCAGCCGCGAGACGGGGAGATCCCGGTTGTCGGCGCTCGCGAACCCTGCCCCTGCGGCAGCGGCCGCCGCTACAAGGCCTGCCACGGCCGGGCGGCCGCGCACGCGGTGACCGAACTGGTGCAGCGCCCCTTCGAGGGCCTGCCCAGCGAGGGCGACTGGGTCGCGCTGCGCGAACTGGTGCCCGCCGCGACCGTCGAGCTGAAGCTCAGGGAGAGCCTCCCCGAGGACGTCCCGTCGGTGACGCTCGCCACCGTCCTGCCGATGGCCTGGCCCGCGCTGCGCCGCGACGACGGCTCGGTCCTGCTCGGCCTGCAGAACGACACGGCCTCCGGTGACATCAGCCGCGACCTCGCCGACACCCTGCGGCGCGCCCTCACGGCGGAGCCCGGCACCCCGGTCCCGGGCCGCCGCGCCCCGGCCGACGGCCCTCGGCTGCAGGAACTGCTCGACCCCGAAGGCGCCTTCGAGCCAGTTGTGCACACGGGCTTCGAGTTCTGGGTCCCGGACGCGGAGAACTCGACACCGGACGTGGCCGCCTCCCTGGAGCGGGCCAACGCCGCGGCCGTCCCCACCGTGAAGCTCGCCGGCGTCGACTCCGCGTACTGGTGCGAGACGCCGGACAAGAACCACCTGCGCTGGGTCATGCCGCATCCCGAGGAACAGCTTCTGGACGCGCTCGCGCGGCTGCACGCGGCAGGCCGGTCGAGCCTCGGCGAGGGCACCCGGCTGGTCGGCTCCTTCCGCGCGCACGGGCTCACGGTGCCGGTCTGGGATCTGCCGAGCGGCGTCACGGCCGACGACGTCGAGAAGCCGGCGGCCGAGTTCGCCGAGCGACTGGCGGCCGCCCTGGCCTCGGACGCCCCGCTCACCGCGGAGGAGCGCCGGGCACGCGGCGGCCTCACCAACCGGCAGGTCACGCTGAGCTGATCCCCGGTCGCGGCACTGACCGACCGGTCAGCTGGTCCAGGCCCTTGAGCACAGGTGACTCCTGTCACAACTCCCGGTTGTGGCAGCGGAATCCGTGTCCGAATAGCCGAGATCGAATTTGCGAACCGCCGATCTCTTGTTACCGTTCGAGTAGCCCGGTTGCTGGTGCATCCCCCGTCGCCAGCAACCGGGTCTTTTTCATGCCCGCCATCCCGCTACGGCGTCAACGGCCTTGCCACAGAGGCAAGTTGCTACGAACCCGCGCTGCTCCCCGAGCGCAGCAGCAGCGGCCCGTCCCCGGCGTCCCGCGCGAACTCCGCGACCGCCGTGTACGCCCCCGGCCCGCCCGCCGTGCGCTGCCTGGGCGTCTCGCACGCCCCCGGATCGTCCTCCGCGTCCACCACGCACCTCATCTGCACGCTGCGGCCGGCCGGCCCCATGAGACTCAGTTCGGAGCTCAGCTCGTCGCCGGTCGCGTTGCGGTAGTAGGTCCGCGCCCACGTGTCCTTCCCCTGGGTCAGGACACAGGTCTGCGCCTCGATGCCGTCCGGCGAGGAGAGTTCGGGGCCGCACCGGGCGGCGGTGACCAGGCCGAGGCCGAGCAGCCGGGGCGCTTTCGTGGGGACGTTCCCGAAGCCGGGGGCGCGCCCCTTCTCGTCGACGCGCCCGGCGGCGCCGACGACCGCGGGACCCTCGTCCCCGACGGACCCCGCGGACGCCACGGTCAGCGGCAGAGCGACGAGGAACGCCACGACACCGGTCAGCGCCCCCAGACGGACGCTCCGGGGGCCCGGCCCGCCGCGCAGCGGCAAGGGATCTCTGTGTCGGCCAAGATGACGCTGCATACCGCGGAAGATAACGAGCCGGGGTGGGCGCGCGGCTCACCGCGCGCCGGAGCACCCTACAACTCGGGCGCGCTCACACCCGTACGAGTGAGCGCCTCCACCACGGCGTCCACCACGGCCTCCACCCCGGGCACCCAGGGCGCGGCCGAGCCGGGCAGCGGGGCCCGCTCCCAGCTGATCCGTCCCTGGCCGGTCTCGGACGGGGGCAGCGCGATGTAGCCGCCCTCGCCGTGGAAGCGCAGGGAACCCGGTACGAAGTCCTTGGCGTAGAGCAGCTCGCCGAGCTGCTCCATGGAGTACGGCGCGACGAGGATCGCCCACCGCGTGGGGGCCGCGACGACCGGGCCGAGGCGCATGCCCGCGCGGTCGAGCGCGTCGAGCGCGCGCGCCGCCGCGGGGGCGGGCAGGCTCACCGCGCAGGGCGCCCTGCCGCCGGTGGCCAGCACGATGGGTGCCGACGGCCGGTTGGTCCACCACCAGCGCACCATGCGCTCGTCGGCGGTGGCCGCGAGGAGGCCGGGGTCGAAGGGGTGGGCACCGGGCACCGTGCACTCCGGGTCCGGGCAGCCGCAGCGGGCACGCCCCTGCGGATCCGGTGCCACACCGGGGAGTACGGGCCAGCGCCAATCGGCCGCGAAGGTCAGGGCCGCGCTGAGCATCTCAGGCCTCCCGTCGTTCCGCCTGGACAGGAGCCTGCGTCGCCTTCCGAGGATCTCGCGCATGAGCGCTCGTTCCTTTCCGTTGCACGCCTGGCAACACCGTGGATCACATCACGTCATGTGTCGATCACTTCACTGTGCGTACCTGCTGGCGCATCACACCCCTGCACGCGGCAAGGGGAACCCCTCTGGGCCGAGCATTGGCTGCGTCCGCGTCCGTACCGGGTCTGTCTGAAGCACGGGCATGGCGTGGGGTGGCGGCGCCTGGCGTTTTGCTGTCGCGCGTATTGCTTGCCGCCTCCGCCACGGGAGGATGGGGCACGGTCATCGGTAGTTAAGACGCCCGGGTCCGATTCCAGGTTCCGGGCGGTTCCCAACCGCCCCTGGCCTTCACCGAGTACGTACCCACCACGACCGCTGTGACGCTCCGTCGAACGAGGCCAGTCGACCTCAATAACGTGTTACCCGAGTCAGTTTTAGGCCAACTTTGCTTTCCCGCAAGGGTTACCGAGGGTCTCGTGGACACCAGGAATCCCAGCAGGACAATGCTGGACATCCCCTCACGAGTGCGTGTACATGTGGAGACACTGCCAGCGGCGCAGAACGACATGGGGGTTTGCGATGCTATTGAGCAATACGCACAGGTCGGAAAGCCGGACGCCATGAACGCCCCTCACCTTCCGAAAGTGGCCGGAATCGATTCAACGGTTCCCGCTCCCGCACACACTGTCGCGCCTACATCCTCCGCCCCGGGCGCCACTTCGGCCACTCCGGCCGCTCCGGTCACCGGCCCCGGACTCGTCCTCCAGGACCGGCTCGCCGGCTGGGTCTCCGATCTCACGACGCTCCACGAACTCACCGAGCGTCTGGCGCGCACCTCGACCCTCACCGACGCGCTGCACGAGTTGCTGCGCGCCGGAGCCTCCCTCGTGGGCGCGCGGCGCGGCCTCGTCGTCCTGGAGCCCGGCGACGGACTCGGCCCGGACACCACCGTCGGCCTGGGCCTGGGGCGCGCCGATCTCGGCCACATCGAGACCGTTCCGCGCAGCTCCATGTCGTACGGCAGGATCCTGGACGGCCTGCCCGGCGACGACGCCGGGATCGCCCAGCCCGATCTCCTCTCCGAGGACGGTCTCGACCCCCGTCACCGCGAGGTGGCCGCCCGGCTCGGCTACGCCGCGAGCTACACGCTGCCCCTGTCCACCGGTGCGGCGGGGCGGCTGGGTGCCGCCGTATGGCTCTACGACGAGCCCGCCGAACCGGTGGAACGCCTGCGCCACCTCGTCGGCCTCTACACCCGGTACGCGACCGAGCATCTGGCCCGGCTGGTGGAACTCGAACGCACGCGCGCCTGCCTGACGACCGTCTCCGAGGAGCTGCTTCCCCCGCGGCTGCCCCGGGTCCCCGGCATCCAGCTGGCCGCGCGCCACCGCACGGGTCCGCGCGGGGGCGGCGACTGGTACGACGCGCTGCCGCTGCCCGACGCGGCGCTCGGCCTCGCGGTCGGGTCCGTCACCGGGTCCGGACCCAGCGCGATCGCCGCGATGGGCCGGCTGAGGGCGTCGCTGCGGGCGTACGCCGTGATGGAGGGCGAGGACCCGGTCGCCGTCCTGTCCGACCTCGAACTGCTGCTGCGGCTGACCGAGCCCGCCCGCTCCGCGACCGCCCTCTTCGCCTACTGCGAGCCCGCGCTGCGCAGGATCACCCTCGCCGGAGCCGGTCACAGCCCGCCGCTGCTCGTCGGCGCCCGGCGCACGGAGTTCGTGGAGACCTCGCTCTCCGCGCCGCTGGGGATGCTCGCCTGCTGGGAGGCGCCGAGTGTCGAGCTGACCGCCGAGGCCGGCGAGACCGTGCTGCTCTACACCGACGGCCTGCTGCACCGCACCGGCGACCCCATGGACCGTGCCTTCGCCCGGCTGCACGCGGCGGCGGCGAGCGTGCCGAGGTCGCTGCGCGAGGACCCCGGCGCCGTCGCCGACCATGTCCTGCGGACCGTGCTCCCGGACGAGTGCGGGTCCGGTGCCGGGTCCGGGCGGCCCGTCGGCCCGAAGAGACCCGGGCCGGGGGGCGACGGCAGGGACGAGGACGTGGTGCTGCTGGCCGCCCGCTTCGAATGACCCTTCCGGTGACCGCCCCGCGCCGAGCCCTCCCCCGCCGCTCCCGGCGGACGCCAAGAACACTCCCCGTGAGACCCGGCCCACACACGGTGCGCTCCGGCGTGCGCGCGGTGGGTCGTTCCGTACGCGCGGTGAGTTGCCTCGCACACGCGGTGAGCTCTCGGCGTAAAGGCCTTCCGGCCCCGGGCCCGTTCCCGTACGACCGTACGATGGGAGCGGTCCAGAGTCGTATCAAGGAGGCAGACCGTGTCGGAGGCGCTCACCCCGGAGACCCCGGAAGCCGTGCTCGACGATGCCGCTGACGAAGCGGTCGAAGAAGAGCCGATCAAGCAGCGCAAGAACGGCCTGTACCCGGGCGTGTCCGACGAGCTCGCCGAGAGCATGAAGTCCGGATGGGCCGACACGGAGCTGCGCGGCCTGGAGCCGATCGCGCAGGCCGAGTACACCGCCGCCCGCCGCGCCGCGCTCTCCGCGCGTTTCCCGGGCGACCGGCTGGTCGTCCCCGCGGGCAACCTGAAGACCCGGTCGAACGACACGGAGTACCCCTTCCGTGCCTCGGTCGAGTACGCGTACCTGACCGGCAACCTGACCGAGGACGGCGTCCTGGTCATGGAGCCGACGTCGGACGGCCACAAGGCGACGATCTACCTGCTGCCGCGCTCCGATCGCGAGAACGGCGAGTTCTGGCTGTCCGGCCAGGGCGAACTGTGGGTCGGCCGCCGCCACTCCCTCACCGAGGCCGAACAGCTGTACGGCATCCCGGCGTCGGACGTCCGCGAACTGGCCGCGGCGCTGAAGGAGGCCACCGGTCCCGTCCGTGTCGTGCGCGGCCACGACGCCGGCATCGAGGCGGCCCTGACCGACAAGGTCACCGCCGAGCGCGACGAGGAACTGCGGGTCTTCCTCTCCGAGGCCCGGCTGGTCAAGGACGAGTTCGAGGCCGGCGAGCTGCAGAAGGCCGTCGACTCGACAGTGCGCGGCTTCGAGGACGTCGTGAAGATCCTGGACAGGGCCGAGGCGACCAGCGAGCGCTACATCGAGGGCACCTTCTTCCTGCGCGCCCGCGTCGAGGGCAACGACATCGGTTACGGCTCCATCTGCGCCGCCGGGCCGCACGCCTGCACGCTGCACTGGGTGCGCAACGACGGACCGGTCCGCTCCGGCGACCTGCTCCTGCTGGACGCGGGGGTCGAGACGCACACCCTCTACACCGCCGACGTCACGCGCACGCTGCCGATCGACGGCACGTACACCGGGATCCAGAAGAAGATCTACGACGCCGTGTACGAGGCCCAGGAGGCCGGTATCGCGGCCGTGCAGCCGGGCGCCAAGTACCGCGACTTCCACGACGCGGCGCAGCGTGTGCTCGCCGAGAAGATCGTCGAGTGGGGTCTGGTCGAGGGCCCGGTCGAGCGCGTGCTGGAGCTCGGTCTGCAGCGTCGCTGGACCCTGCACGGAACCGGCCACATGCTCGGCATGGACGTCCACGACTGCGCGGCCGCGCGGACCGAGACGTACGTGGAGGGCACGCTGGAGCCGGGCATGTGCCTGACCGTCGAGCCGGGTCTGTACTTCCAGGCCGACGACCTGACCGTCCCCGGGGAGTACCGCGGCATCGGCGTCCGCATCGAGGACGACATCCTGGTCACGCGGGACGGCAACCGGAACCTGTCGGAAGGCCTGCCGCGGCGCTCCGACGAGGTCGAGGCGTGGATGGCCGCGCTGAAGAGCTGAGCTGGACCAGGACGGCCGGGTACCCCACGGGTGCCCGGCCGTTCCCGGTTCACGGGGCGGCCCGTCGGTCGCCGGTCGCGCGGTCGCCGCGCTCCCTTCGGGGGCGGTACTCAGGGGAGGGCCCGGTCAAGTGGACGACTTCTGGTCCGGTGTCGGTGTGGATCTGCATCTGGAGCCGGACGTGGCGGCGGGCCGGCGGGCGGGGCTCGAACGCGCGCTGCGGGACGCGGTGCGCGAGGGACGGCTCGCGCCGGGAACCCGGCTGCCCGCGACCCGGCGGCTGGCGGCCGAGCTGGGCATCTCACGCGGCACCGCGAAGGGCGCGTACGACCAGCTGGTCGCCGAGGGGTATCTGACGGCGCGGCAGGGATCGGGCACCGAGGTCGCGCTGTTGCCGGCCGCCTCCCCGGAGGCGCCCGGGGAGGCGGCACGCGCGCGTGCCCCTCGTCTCGATCTGCGGCCGGGCAGCCCGGACGTCGGCGCCTTCCCGGCCGCCGCCTGGCTGCGGGCGCTGCGCCGCGCGATCGCGACGGCGCCGTCTTCGGCGTACGGCTACGGCGATCCGCGCGGCCGGATCGAACTGCGGACGGCGCTGTCCGGCTATCTGGGGCGGGCCCGGGGCGTGATCGCGCCGCCGGAGCGGATCGTGATCACCTCGGGGTACGTGCAGGGGCTCGCGCTCCTCACCCGCGTGCTGGGCGGCGGTGTGGTCGCGATGGAGGACCCCGGGCTGCCCTTCCACCGGGACGTGGTGCGGCGGGGCGGCGGGACGGTGGTCGCGTTGCCGGTCGACGAACGCGGCGCCCGCGCGGAGGAGTTGGCGGCCGTCGGGGCCGGTGCGGCCGTCGTCACGCCCGCGCACCAGTACCCGACCGGGGTCACGCTGCATCCGAGGCGCCGGCGGGCGCTCACCGACTGGGCCCGCGCGCACGGCGCGCTGATCGTCGAGGACGACTACGACGGGGAGTTCCGCTACGACCGGCAGCCGGTCGGCGCCCTCCAGGGGATGGCACCGGGACAGGTCGCGTATCTCGGCACGGCCTCGAAGACGCTCGGGCCCGCGCTCCGGCTCGGCTGGATGGTGCTGCCGGCGCACCTGGTCGACGCGGTGACGGACGCGAAGCTGCACAGCGACCATCACACCGAGGCCGTCGGCCAGTTGGCGCTGGCCGAGATGATCACGGGCCACGCGTACGACCGTCATGTGCGGGCCTGTCGCCTCCGCTACCGGCGGCGCCGGGACCAGCTCCTGGACCGGCTCGGAGCGGCCCGGAGCGTGCGCGGGATCGCGGCCGGGCTGCACGCGCTGGTGGAGGTCACCGACGAGGCGGAGACGGTGGCACGGGCACAGGCGCTGGGACTCGCGGTCGGGCGGCTCGGGGACCACTGGCACACGCCCGGGGCGGGCCGGCCGCAGGGGCTGGTCGTGGGGTACGGGACGCCACGGGAGCGGGCGTACCCGGAAGCGCTGGAGGTGTTGGGACGGGTGCTGGAAGGGACGTGAGCGGCTGTCGGGGTGCGGCTGACGAGGCGGTCCGCAGACGGCGCCGCTCCGTCCCGTGGAGTGCGCGGCGCTGCCCGACCGGGGGTCGGCGCGGTCCGGCGAGGTCCGCGTGGGTGACCGATCGGGTCATGGACGAGGGCGACCGATTGGGTCACGGATCGGCGCCGTGATTGGGCCTGCCCAGGGGTCCACCGCGCTCCTAGGGTCGTTGTCATGACGAACCCCCTGGTCCCGCCCGCGGGCCCCCGGCGCGTCCTCGCCCTGGCGCAGTTGGCCAACTCGGTGGGTGACGGCGCCTATTACGTGACCTCGGCGCTCTACTTCACCCACGTCGTCGGCCTCGCCCCCGCGCGCGTGGGACTCGGGCTGACGCTCGCCTGGGCGGTCGGCTCCCTGGTCGGAGTCCCGCTGGGACGCCTCGCGGACCGGCGCGGGCCGCGCGGCACGGCGGTGCTGCTGGCACTCGCGACCGGGCTCGCGGTGGCCTCGTTCCTCGTCGTACGCGGCTTCGCGCCCTTCGTCGCGGCGGCCTGCGCGTACGCCGCCGCGCAGTCGGGACTGGCGGCGGCGCGGCAGGCGCTGCTCGCCGGGCTGGTCCCGGCCGGGGAGCGGACCGGACTGCTCGCGCACCTCCAGTCGACGCTCAACGCCGGTCTGGCCGTGGGCGCGGGCCTCGGCGGACTCGCCCTGCACGCCGGCACCCGGGCCGCGTATCTCGGGGTGTTCGCGCTGGACGCGCTGAGTTTCCTGGTCTGCGCGGCGCTGCTGCTGCGGCTGCCGTCCCCGCCGGCGACCGGTGTGACGCGACGGCACGGGACCGGCGTCCTGCGCGACCGCCCCTACGTCCTCGTCACCCTGCTGAACACCGTGCTGCTGCTGCGGATGCCGCTGCTCAGTCTGGGCGTCCCGTTGTGGATCACGGAGCGGACCTCGGCGCCCGCGTGGCTGGTCTCGGCGCTGTTCGTCCTCAACACCGGGGCGGTGATGGTCTTCCAGGTGCGGATGGCCCGCGGTGTCACGGGCCTCGCCTCGGCCACCCGCGCGATCCGCCGCTCGGGGCTCGTCATGCTCGCGTCCTGCGCGGTGTTCGCTCTCTCGTCCGGCACCGCGCCATGGGTCGCGGCCGCGACCCTCGTGGCCGGCGCGGTGCTCCAGGTCGTCGCCGAGATGCAGCAGTCGGCGGGCTCCTGGCAACTCGGGCTCGATCTCGCCCCGGCCGACCGTGTGGGCGAGTACCAGGGGTTCTTCGGCACCGGCGTCACGGTGGCCCGCACCATGGGCCCGCTGGTCCTGACGGCCCTGCTGGTCGGCTGGGGGACGCCGGGATGGCTGCTGCTCGGGGTCCTGATGCTGGGGGCGTCGTACGGGACGGGACCGGCGGCGCGGTGGGCCGCCACGCGTACGGCGGCCGGGAACACCGGTCGCGGCAGTGCGGCGGGTCGGAATGCCGGAGGAGCCGGCACGGGGGGCCGGAGCCCCGGAGGAGCCGGCACGGCGGGCTTCCGTGTGGTCAGACGGCCATCAAAGGCGCGTCCTTCCGCCACTTGAGGATCTTGTCGAAGCTGACCACCGCGCCGCCCCGGCCCGGCTCGTTGTCGAACCGGACGTGGTCGGCGAGCTCCTGGATCAGGCACAGCCCGCGGCCGTGCTCGGCGTCGGCGCGGGCCGGACGGAGCGGAGGGCGGGCGCGCCCCGAGGGGAATCCGGGGCCCGAGTCGGCGACTTCGATGCGGCACGTCTCGCCGTCGAGGTAGGCGGTGACCCGGTAGGCCTCCGTGGAGGTGCCGTGCGCGGTGGTCCCGCCGTGCTCGACGGCATTGGCGCAGGCCTCCGTGAGCGCGACGGAGAGGTCGTACGAGACGTCGGGGTCGACGCCCGCCGTCTCCATCGTGCCGAGCAGCAGTCGTCTGGCCAGCGGAACGCTCGCAGCCTCGCGCCGCAGATGGAGTGACCACCAGATGCTCATGCTCCAGCCTCCAGGCCGCGGCTCGACATACCGTTACGTATTGCCGCGCGCACCCGTGCGCAATCGCCCGGATGACGTGATGCCGCCCATACGGCGGATGCGGGCGCGTCAGGGAGGGTGTATGCGCGGGATGTTTCGCCCAGATGGCCATCTTCCGGTCCGTACCTGTAGCCAGGTGACCTTGCGGACCTGCCGTGGGACGCGGGGGCGGCCAGTGCGATGATGGGGCCGCCATGACTGCCCCCCACTCACGCAGGGCGCGCTCCGGACAAGGGCTCCGGATTCTGCGGGCCGCGGTGTTCGCCGCGGTCTGCGTCGTGCTGGCCGCGGCCGGTCATGGCATCGCCTCCTGCACGACCGTCCCGCTGTGGACCCTGGGCGCGGGCTTCCTCGCCGTCTTCGCCGTCGCGGCCCCGCTGGCGGGACGCGAGCGGGCGCTTCCGGGCATCGCGGCGCTGCTCGCCCTGGGACAGACAGCGCTGCACACGCTCTTCGGACTCGGCGTGTCCGCTTCCATGGCGACGGGCTCCGGCTCCATGCCGATGAGCGACGCGTCGCTCGTGCGGCGCGCCGCCCGCATCGTGTGCGGCACGACCGCCGCGGCGATCAGCCCCGCACAGGCCCAGAAGATCCTGGCCGACGCGGGGCTCGACACGGACATGACGCAGTCCATGCCCATGTCGTCCATGTCGTCCATGCCGTCGATGTCATCGATGTCATCGATGCCGTCCATGTCGGCGCATCACCCCGCGGACGCGGTGGCGTCCGCGGCTGGTTCCTCGATGGGGTTGCTGCCCTCACTTCCGATGCTGCTCGGCCACGTCCTCGCGGCCGTCGCCGCGGGATGGGTGCTGCGCCACGGCGACATGGCGCTGCTGCGGCTCATGCGACTGTCCGCGCACGGGGTGGCGGAAGGCGCGCTCGTACGGTCCCTGCGCGCCGCGCTCGCGCTCGTACGCGCCCTGCGGGCGGGGCTTCCCGGGACTCCGTGCGCGGCGCCGCGCACCCCGCGCCGCGCACCGCGCACCGCGCCCGAGCCGCGCACCACCGCCCTTCAGCACTCCGTCGTGCGGCGCGGACCGCCACGCTCCACTGCTCTCGTCCTCGCTGCCTGACACGGCGCACCACTTCACGATCACGAAGGGGCCGCCGCCGTGCGGCACGCGCGCGTGCCCGACGACGCCTCGCCCGGGGCGCCGCTCCGCGGCCGTCGGCACGCACACCCCTTCCTCATCGGACTGAAAGTGGAGTGTCCTCTTCTATGAAGGCTTCCCGTATCGCCGCCGCCGGTGCCGTCGCCGCCTCGGCCGTTCTCGTCCTGTCCGTCCCCGCCTTCGCGCACGTCAGCGTCCAGCCGGAGGGCCCGGCCGCCAAGGGCGGGTACGCCGTCGTCGACTTCAAGGTCCCCAACGAACGTGACGACTCCGCGACCACCAAGGTCGAGGTGAACCTCCCCACCGACCACCCGCTGGCGTCCGTCATGCCGCAGCCTCTCGACGGCTGGTCCGTGAAGGTCACCAAGAGCAAGCTGGCCAAGCCGCTCACGATGCACGACGAGAAGATCACCGAGGCCGTCTCCAAGGTGACCTGGACCGCCACCGGCAAGGGCATCGAACCGGGCTTCTTCCAGAAGTTCCCGCTCTCCGTCGGCCAGCTGCCCGAGGACGCCGACGAGTTGGTCTTCAAGGCGATCCAGACGTACGACAACAACGAGGTCGTGCGCTGGATCGAGCCACAGAAGGAGGGTGCGGAGGAGCCCGAGAACCCGGCTCCGGTCCTCACGCTCTCCGCCGCGTCCGCGGACGGCCACCACGGTTCCGCCGCCGAGGACGCCTCCGCCACCTCCGCCCCGGCCGCCAAGGACACCGCCTCCGCCGCCTCCTCCTCCGACACGGACACCACGGCCCGTGTCCTGGGCATCGTGGGCATCGTCGTCGGCGTGGCGGGCGTGGCGTACGGCGTCATGGCCGGCCGCCGGCGCGTCGACGCCTGAGGCCCACAGCACCCCTCCGTTGTGCACCGGCAGGTCGTACGCCCACGTCAGTGGCGCCGTACGACCCCGGTGCACACCGGAGCCCTCACATCTGGGACATTTTTCTATGCGCAAGAAGACGTATGCCACCGCCGCCCTGTTCGCCGCCGCCGCACTGACGCTCTCCGCCTGCGGCAGCGGTGACGACGGCGGCAAGCCGATCGCCGACGTGTCCGCCGTGGCCGGATCGGAACGAGCCGCGACGGTCCTCGACCAGCCGTTCGAGAAGCCGGATCTCGTCCTCACCGACACGCACGGCAAGAAGTACGACTTCCTCGCGGAGACCAAGGGTCGCCCGACGCTGGTCTACTTCGGCTACACCCACTGCCCCGACGTCTGCCCCACGACGATGAGCAACCTCGCCGTCGCCAAGAAGCAGCTGCCCGAGGCCGAGCGGGACAAGCTCCGCGTCGTGTTCGTCACCACCGACCCGGGGCGCGACACCCCCGCCGCGCTCGGCAAGTGGCTCAAGGGAATCGACCCCACCTTCATCGGCCTGACCGGCGACTTCGCCACCGTCCAGGCCGGTGCCCGGACCCTCCACATCACCATCGAGCCGACCACGAAGGACAAGAACGGCAAGCTCGTCTCCGTGCACGGCACCCAGGTCATCGCGTTCTCGCCGAAGACCGACGCGGGCTATGTGCTGTACAACGAGGCCGCCACCGTCGACGACTACATCAAGGACCTCCCCAAGCTGATCAAGGGGGAGAACCCGTGAGGCGCCCCGTCGGGGCCGCGGCGGTGACGGCCGTGGCACTGACGCTGACGCTGGCGGCCTGCGGCTCGGACGACTCCGCGTCCTCCGCGGCCACCAGGCCCGAACTCAAGGTCAGCGAGGTCTACATGCCCGCCCCCGTGACGGACACCATGGCCGCCGGGTTCTTCACCGTCACCAACTCCGGGGGCGCCGACACGCTCACCTCGGTCACCAGCGACCTCTCCGACGACGTCACGCTGCACTCCACCAAGGGCGGCGCGATGGAGGAGGAGAAGTCGTTCGCCATACCCGCGGACGGCACGCTCGCCTTCGCGAGCGGCGGCAACCACCTCATGTTCGAAAAGCTCACCCACAGACCCCGGGAGGGCGAGAAGGTGTCGCTGACGCTCCACTTCGCCAGGACCGGCACGGTGAAGGTCTCCATGCCGGTGAAATCCGCGACGTACAACCCGAAGACCGGGCACTGAGGGAGGGATCACCGTGACACAGACCACCGTTCCCCGCCGTGCCGCCGTCCGCGGCGCCACCACCGCCGCTTTCCGGATGCGGACACTGCTGCTGCTGTTCCTCGCCGTCACCGGCGCGGTCCTCGCCGGGGCCGCCCCGGCCTCCGCGCACGCTGCGCTGACCGGGAGCAACCCGCAGCAGGGAGCGGTGGTCACTCAGGCCCCCGACCAGGTCTCGCTCACCTTCTCCGAGAAGGTGGCGATCTCCGACGGCGCCCTGCGCGTGCTCGACCCCAAGGGCAAGCGCGTCGACAGCGGCAAGGCGTTCGAGACCGACGGCACCACGTACGGCGTGAAGCTGCACTCGGGACTGCCCGACGGGACGTTCACCGTCACCTACCAGGTGGTCTCGGCCGACAGCCACCCCGTGTCGGGCGCGTTCACCTTCTCCATCGGCGCGCCCTCGCAGACCTCCGTGGCGCTGTCCGACACGGAGGCCGGCGGCGGAGTCGTCGGAACGCTCTACGGCATCGGGCGCTACGTCTCGTACGCCGGTTTCATCCTCCTGGTCGGCGGCGCCGCCTTCGTGCTCGCCTGCTGGCAGCGGGGTGCCGGGGTCCGCGCGGTCCAGCGGCTCGTGGTCTCCGGGTGGCTCGCGCTGACCGGTGCCACGCTCGCGCTGCTGCTCCTGCGCGGCTCCTACGTCAGCTCCGGCAGGTTCGCCGACGTCTTCGACCTGTCGCTGCTCGCCCAGGTGCTCCAGACCAAGTCCGGCGCGGCACTGGTCTCCCGGCTGCTGCTGCTCGCCGCGGCGGCGCTGTTCATCGCGGTGCTGTTCGGCGCGTACGCACGCCGGGACGAGACCGAAGACACCGGCGACGGCACCGGCGAGGACGCCACGGGTGACGCGGCCGACGCGGCCCGGGTCCCCGGCGACAGCACCGCGGGCACCGACACCGAAAGCGACTCGGTCGCCGGCACCGCCGCCGGGGACCGTGCCGAGGGTGCCGGCCGTTCCGTGGCTGCCGGTCGCACCGGCGGCGCGGAGGGTGTCGCCGGTACCGACAGGAGGGACCTCACCTTCGGGCTCGCGATCGGCGGCACCGTCGTCGCGGCGGGCCTGGCCGCGAGCTGGGCGATGGCCGAGCACGCCTCGACCGGCATCCAGGCAGGGCTCGCGATGCCCGTCGACGTCCTGCACCTGATGGCGGTCGCCGTCTGGCTGGGCGGGCTGTCGACTCTGCTCGTGGCCCTGTTCAGGGCACCCGCCGAGGACCGGATCGAGGCGGCGGCCGTACGCCGCTTCTCCCGCGTCGCGTTCGGCGGCGTGACCGTGCTGGCCGCGACCGGCATCTACCAGTCGTGGCGCCAGGTCGGATCCTGGTCGGCGCTCACCGGCACCTCGTACGGACAGTTGCTGCTCGTGAAGGTCGCCCTGGTGGCGGTGCTCGTCGGCATCGCCTGGATCTCGCGCCGCTGGACGGCACAGCTGTCCGAAGCGCCGGCCGAGGTGGCCCGGCTGGTGGAGCAGCGCACCGCGGAGAAGGAGCCCGCCACGGTGGCCGCCGGCTCCGGGGACGCGCGCCGCGCCGCGCAACTGGCCCGGCAGCGCGCCGCCGTGGCCACCACGCGGGAGAAGCGCGTCCGCGACGCCGACCCGGTCCGTACGGGTCTGCGCCGCTCGGTGCTCGCCGAGGCGGGCGTCGCGATCGTCCTGCTGGCGGTGACGACCGCACTGACCTCCACCGAGCCGGGGCGTACGGAGGAGGAGGCCAAGGGGGCCACCGCGGTCGCCTCCCAGCGGTCCGGGCCGCTCTCCCTGAAGATGCCGTTCGACACCGGCGGTGAGGACGGCAAGGGGACCGTGGAGGTCACCCTCGACCCGGCCCGTGTCGGCGGCAACGAGATGCACCTCTTCGTGGTGCGGCCGAACGGCAAGGCCTTCGACGTCCCCGAGGTCAAGGTCGCCTTCACCCTGGAGGCGAAGAAGATCGGCCCGCTGCCCGTGACCCCCGACCGCATCGCCACCGGCCACTGGTCGGCGATCGGTGTGCAGATCCCCATGGCGGGCGACTGGAAGATCGCGGTGACCGTGCGCACCTCCGACATCGACCAGGCGACCGTGAACAAGAACGCGAAGATCGGCTGAACCACACCATGCCTGACCAGTCCAAGGCCTCCGCCGAGGAGGGCACCGCCGCTCCACGGGTCACCGCCGGCGAATCCCCCCAGTCCCCTTCCCCCGGGGGCAAGGGCGCCTTCTCCCGGCGGCGGCTGCTCGGTACCGCCGGTGCGGGCGGCCTCGCGCTCGGCGCGGCCGGCGGCGCCGCCGGTTACGCGGTGGCGCCCTCGGCCGACCGGTCCCTACCCCTGACCTCACTTGGCGCGGACACGGTGATGTTTCACGGGAAACATCAGCCCGGCATCACCACCCCGCTCCAGGCCCGCGGTCATCTCGTCGCCTTCGACCTGGCCCCGGGCGCGGGCCGCAAGGAGGCCGCCGCACTGTTGCGCCGCTGGTCGACGACGGCCCGGCGGCTGATGGCGGGCGAGGCGGCGGCACACGACGACACGGACGTCGCCCGCGACGCCGGCCCGTCGTCCCTGACGGTCACCTTCGGCTTCGGCCACAGCTTCTTCGCGCGCACGGGTCTGGAGAAGCAGCGCCCGGTCGCCCTCGACCCGCTGCCCGACTTCTCCTCCGACCACCTCGACAGGACACGCAGCGACGGCGACCTGTGGGTGCAGATCGGCGCGGACGACGCGCTGGTCGCCTTCCACGCCCTGCGCGCGGTGCAGAAGGACGCGGGCGGCGCGGCCCGGGTGCGCTGGCAGATGAACGGCTTCAACCGTTCACCCGGAGCCACCTCCCGCCCCATGACGGCCCGCAATCTGATGGGCCAGATCGACGGCACGCGCAATCCGAAACCGTCCGAGCCCGACTTCGACCAGCGTGTCTTCGTGCCCGCCGCCGGCGACCCGGCGTGGATGGCCAACGGCTCGTACGCCGTCGTACGCCGGATCCGCATGCTCCTCGACGACTGGGAGAAGCTCTCGGTCGGAGCCCAGGAGAACGTCATCGGCCGGAGGAAGGCGACCGGCGCGCCGTTGTCCGGGGGCTCCGAGACCACCGCGATGGACCTCGACAAGACCGACGCCGGCGGCGACCTGGTCGTCCCGATCAACGCGCACGCCCGCATCACCCGGCCCGACCAGAACGGTGGCGCCGCGCTGCTGCGCCGTCCGTTCTCCTTCCACGACGGCTTCGACCCGGACGGTGTGCCCGACGCGGGCCTGCTGTTCGTCTGCTGGCAGGCCGATCCGCTGCGTGGATTCGTCCCGGTGCAGCGCAAGCTCGACCGGGGCGACGCCCTGTCCGCGTTCATCCGTCACGAGGCGAGCGGACTGTTCGCGGTGCCGGGCGGGGCGACACCGGGGGAGTACGTGGGGCAGCGGCTGCTGGAGGGCTGAGGATTCCCCTTCGGGTGCTGTTTCCGCCGCCGCGAGCCGGGTCGCACAAGGCCCATTAGGGTGAGGTCATGCCAGCCAGCTATGCGTATCTCGGTCCTGAAGGCACCTTCACCGAAGTCGCCCTGCGCACTCTCCCGGAGACCGCCACCCGCGAGCTCGTCCCGATGGTGTCCGTTCCCGCCGCGCTGGACGCGGTGCGCAACGGCGAGGCGGAGGCCGCCTTCGTACCGATCGAGAACTCGGTGGAGGGCGGTATCACCACGACCCTCGACGAGCTGGTCGCGGGCAGGCCGCTGATGATCTACCGCGAGGTGCTGCTGTCGATCACCTTCGCCCTGCTGGTCAGGCCCGGCACCAAGCTGTCGGAGATCAAGACGGTGACGGCGCACCCCGCCGCGCAGCCGCAGGTGCGCAACTGGCTGCGGAACCACCTGCCGGACGTCCTCTGGGAGTCCGCCGCCTCGAACGCGGACGGCGCGCGTCTCGTGCAGGAGGGCCGTTACGACGCCGCCTTCGCGGGCGAGTTCGCGGCGGCCAAGTACGGGCTGGAGGCCCTGGAGACCGAGATCCACGACGCGGAGAACGCGCAGACGCGCTTCGTCCTGGTGGGCCGGCCCGCCCGGCCCGCGGCCCCGACCGGGGCGGACAAGACGTCCGTGGTCATCTGGCAGCGCGACGACCACCCGGGTGCCCTCCTCGAACTGCTCCAGGAGTTCGCGGTGCGCGGGGTCAACCTGATGCTGCTCCAGTCCCGGCCGACCGGGGAGGGCATCGGCAACTACTGCTTCGCCATCGACGCCGAGGGCCACATCTCGGACCGCCGGGTCGGCGAGGCGCTCATGGGACTCAAGCGGGTCTGCCCGCAGGTGCGCTTCCTCGGTTCGTACCCCCGTGCGGAAGTCGACCCCAAGGATGTGCGCGCGCCCCGGGCCGGCACGTCGGACAGCGAGTTCTCCGCCGCGTCGGACTGGCTGGCGCGCTGCCAGGACGGCCGGTTCTGAGCCGTTCGGCGCAGCTCACCGCCGCTCGCCGGGCCGTCGGCGCGGCTCTTCCCCGTCAGTCCTACCGGTAGATTTTCGTCATCCACAGATGTTATCCACAGGTTTGCTTCTCGACCTGGGGACAAGTCGACAACGAAGCACTGCATCGTCGACAAATCGGCCTACAGGCCCTCACTTCGTCCACAGACCCTCACGTCACCCCTCGTCCACTCTTTTCTCTTGATCAATCCTTTGGGGCGAAGCAATTCCACTCGAACGTGGGTGTAGGGGTGGTTTGACCCGGGAATTCTCTGCCCGGCATGCGGCTTTCGGAACGATCAACTCCGCAGTCCACAGATCTTCCACACAGCCTGTGGATAACTTCCCGAAGAGGGGTTGCCTGTGGACAACCGCTTCTCAAATCCCGGCTCTCGCAAGGGAGTCCGGTCAACCGGAACACCGCCCTCTGCCCCGTTTCAGGGAGTGGAGTCCCTTTTATTGACGGCAATGGATGATCAAGAGATTCGATCCGGCATTTCACTCATAACGTGACACACGTCACGGAGTGGAATATCGAGTCGATGGCCGGAAGCGCGCACCGGTAGCCTTGTGGGGTGATTGACCTTCGCCTGCTCCGTGAGGACCCCGACCGTGTGCGTGCGTCGCAGCGCGCCCGTGGAGAGGACGTCGCACTCGTCGACTCCCTCCTCTCCGCCGACGAGCGGCGCAGGTCGTCCGGCGTCCGCTTCGACGAACTCCGTTCCGAGCAGAAGGCGCTCGGGAAACTGATCCCCAAGGCCTCCGGCGACGAGAAGGCGGAGCTGCTGAAGAAGGCCGGCGAACTCGCCGCCGCCGTCAAGGCCGCCGACGCCGAGCAGCACGAGACGGACGAGGAGACCAAGCGGCTCCTCCTCCAGCTCGGCAACCTGGTCCACCCCGACGTCCCGGTCGGCGGCGAGGAGGACTTCGTCGTCCTGGAGACGCACGGCACGATCCGCGACTTCGGCGCCGAGGGCTTCGAGCCCAAGGACCACCTGGAGCTCGGCGAGGCGCTCGGCGCCATCGACGTCGAGCGGGGCGCCAAGGTGTCCGGCTCGCGCTTCTACTACCTGACGGGCGTCGGCGCCCTCCTGGAGCTCGCCCTCGTCAACGCGGCGATCGCCCAGGCCACCGAGGCCGGCTTCGTCCCGATGCTGACCCCGGCGCTGGTCCGCCCGCGCGCCATGGAGGGCACCGGCTTCCTCGGCCAGGCCGCGGAGAACGTGTACCACCTGGAGAAGGACGACTACTACCTGGTCGGCACCTCCGAGGTCCCGCTCGCGGCGTACCACATGGACGAGATCCTCGACGCCGACCAACTGCCCATGCGCTACGCCGGCTTCTCGCCGTGCTTCCGCCGCGAGGCCGGCACCTACGGCAAGGACACCCGCGGCATCTTCCGCGTGCACCAGTTCGACAAGGTCGAGATGTTCTCGTACGTGGCCCCCGAGGACGCGGAGAACGAGCACCAGCGGCTCCTGGAGTGGGAGAAGCAGTGGCTGACCGCCCTCGAACTGCCCTTCCAGGTGATCGACGTGGCCTCGGGCGACCTCGGCTCCTCCGCCTCCCGCAAGTTCGACTGCGAGGCGTGGATCCCGACCCAGGGCAAGTACCGCGAGCTGACCTCGGCCTCTAACTGCGACGGCTTCCAGGCCCGCCGGCTGTCCGTCCGCATGCGCGACGGCAAGAAGGTGCAGCCGCTCGCCACGCTGAACGGCACCCTGTGCGCCGTGCCGCGCACGATCGTGGCGATCCTGGAGAACCACCAGCTGGCCGACGGCTCCGTGCGGGTGCCCGAGGTGCTGCGCCCCTACCTGGGCGGCCGTGAGGTCCTGGAGCCGATCTCCAAGTGACCGGCACCACTGGGCCGACCGGGTCGGCCGGGGCGTTCCCCTACCAACTCGTCGCGACGGACCTCGACGGGACGCTGCTGCGCTCCGACGGGTCGGTCTCGGCGCGGACGCGTGAGGCGCTCGCCGCGGCCACCGCGGCGGGCGCGGCCCACATCGTCGTCACCGGGCGCGCGGTGCCCTGGACCCGGCACATCCTCGACGACCTCGGCTACGAGGGGCTCGCCGTGTGCGGTCAGGGGGCGCAGGTCTACCACGCGGGGGAACACCGGCTGCTCACCTCGGTGACGCTGGACCGGCAGCTGGCCGGTCTGGCGCTCGCCAAGATCGAGGCGGAGGTCGGCCCGCTGCTGCTCGCGGCGAGCCGTGACGGGCTCGACGGCGAGGTGCTGGTCGGCCCCGGCTACCGGACGCAGGACGGTCCGCTCCCGGTGGTACCGATCAAGGACGCGGCGGACCTCTGGTCGGCTCCGCTCAACAAGGTGTACGTCCAGCACCCGACGCTCTCCGACGACGAGCTCGCCGCGGTGGCCGCCCAGGTCGCCGGTGGTCTGGTCGGCGTCACGATGGCGGGCGCGGGCATCGTGGAGCTTCTCCCTCTCGGTCTCTCCAAGGCGACGGGGCTGTCCCTCGCCGCCCGGCGCCTCGGCCTGCGGGCCGCGGACACCATCGCCTTCGGCGACATGCCCAACGACATCCCGATGTTCGCCTGGGCGGCGCGCGGAGTGGCCATGGCGGGCGCCCACGAGGAACTCAAGGCGGTCGCGGACGAGGTGACGTCCTCGAACGACGAGGACGGCATCGCGGTGGTGCTGGAACGGTTGCTGGGCTAGACGGTCCGGACCGGGACCTGTGGGAGCGGAACCTGTCGGACCGGAACCTGTCGGACCGGGCTCCGACCGGCCCGCGGGTCCGGTCACGGTGTCTCGCGGAGGATGCGCGGATCGAACGCGCGCGGGGTTTCCAGCCCCGACCACGGCTTAGCAAGCCGGTGCCTTTCCACTCGGCCAATCCTCCGGGTGGGCGGCCCGCGCGAGATGCGCGCTCGAAGCGGCCGCCCCGGGCAGCCCCCCGTGCGGAGCGGGTTCGACGGAGAGGTGGCTACTCCGGAACCCGCCGCGGGCTGCCCTGTCGGGAGCTCGACGAACTGCTCCTGATGAACATCGTCGCGCTCCTCTCCCAGAATGCGGCGCCGGCCGGATGCGGCGACGTGGACACAACTACTGTGCCTGTACGCCGCTTTGGGCGCCACTGATTAAGTCCGTGCGGCAATCGTGCGGCGGTGGCCGGGGGCCGCGTGCGGAGGTCGTGGCTACTTACGGCGCCACCTGCGGCGCCGGGCCTTGCTGAAGAACCATCCCGCCGGCGGCTCGTCGGAGCGCCAGGGCTGCGGATCCGGTCCCCCTTCGCGCCAGCGGGCGGCGAGCATACGGGAGCGGGCGGACGGCTCGGCCGTCTCCGCGGACCGTATGAAGTCCTCGTCGAGCACGACGTCGTCCCAGAGGTCCCCGGCCCCCCGCTGCTGTCCTTCGCCCCGCTGCCCCTCACCCTGCTGTCCTTCGCCCCGCTGTCCCTCACCCTGCGGTTCCGCCATCCCCGTTCCTCCTCGCCGCGCGTCCCCTTTTGTCCAGTGTGCCCGGACAGATGTGAAGCGGATGTCAAGAGAACGGGGCTCCACGCGTGCGTGGAGCCCCGGCTCACTCCTCGCCGGCCAGCGTCAGCGAGCGCAGCCGCTGTCCGGCGTACCAGGTGGCGAGGACGGTGACGACGACCAGCAGCACCGTCGCCGTCGTGAGGCCCACGTCCGAGGTGACGAGGTCCCCGCCGGTGACCTTGTGGGCCACCGCGAGCGCCCACTGCTGGACGCTGAGCGTGCGCGCGCCGGACACCAGCGACCCGAAGAGGGCCTCCCAGACCAGCGCGTAGACGAGTCCGAAGACGACCGCGTGCCGGGTCACCGTTCCCAGCAGCAGGAACAGGGCCGCGTACGCGATCGAGGCGACCAGCGCCGCCACGGTGTAGGCGACGGCGACCTGCTGCCCGTTGCCGTTCAGGATCATGCCGGCGATGAAGGTCGGCACCGCCGAGAACGCCATCGTGACGGCGACCGCGACGATCAGCTTGGTGAAGATGATCGTCGGCCGCTTGAGGGGCTTGGCCAGCAGATACACCACCGAGCCGTCGTCGATCTCGGGCCCGATCGCGCCCGTTCCCGCGATGACGCCGATGATCGGGACCATGGTGGCGAGCGCGAACCCGCCGAGCAGGTCCGAGGCCACCTGGTCGTCGGCTCCGGAGAAGCCGCGTACGGCCACGGAGATCACGATGAGCAGGGCGGGCAGCACACAGAGGATGAGGGCCCGGCGGCGGCCGAGCAGGCCCCGATAGGTGAGTCGGGCGACTGTGGGGTCGTACATGGTGGGCCTCCTACGCCGCGACGAGATACGAGAAGACGGACTCGAGGGACTCGTCGGACGGCGAGACCGTGAGCAGTCGGATGCCGTGTTCGCGTGCGACGCGCGGCAGCAGGGCGGTGAACCGGCCGAAGTCGACCGCCTGGACGCGCAGCGCGCCCTCGGCGAGGTCCACTTCGATGCCCGACGTCGACGGGTCGGCGATCAGCGCGGCGGCCAGCGCCCGGTCGTCGCTGGAGCGGACCAGGTAGCGGTGCGGGCGGTCGGTCATCAGCCGGCGGATGCGCCGGAAGTCGCCGCTCGCCGCATGCCGGCCGGCGACGATCACCTCGATGTGGGCGGCGAGCTGCTCGACCTCTTCGAGGATGTGGGACGAGAACAGCACCGTGCGGCCCTCGTCGCCCATGCGGCGCAGCAGGTCCATGAGCTGCATGCGCTGGCGCGGGTCCATACCGTTGAAGGGCTCGTCGAGCAGCAGCAGGGACGGTTCGTGGACGAGGGCGGAGGCCATCTTCACGCGCTGCCGCATGCCCTTGGAGTACGTCGAGATCTTGCGGTCCTGCGCGTACTCCATCTCGACGGTGGCGAGGGCGCGTTGGGCGGCCTTCGCACCGAGTCCGTGCAGTTCGGCGTTGGCGACGACGAACTCGCGGCCGGTGAGGAAGTCGTACATCGCCTCACGCTCGGGGACGATGCCGATGTGCTTGTAGATCTCCTCGTTGCGCCAGACCTGCCGGCCGTCGAGGGTGACGGTGCCCGTGGAGGGGGCGAGGAAGCCGCCCATCATGTTGATGAGGGTGGACTTCCCGGCGCCGTTCGGGCCGAGCAGGCCGGTGACTCCGGGACCGATCGTCATCGTGATGTCGTTGACCGCCACCACGTTGCCGAACCAGCGGGAGACGTGGTCGATGTTGAGCGTGGTCACAGCCCGACCTTTCGGTAGCGGCGCATCAGGAGGCCGTAGCAGCCGGCGATGAGGCCCAGGACGACGATGAGGTAGACGACACCCTGGCCGGCCGAGGGGCCCTCCCCGCCGGGGAAGGCGGAGGTGGCGCCGAGGAAGGCCGTCTGCACGCCGTCGATGAGGGTGATCGGCGAGAAGAGGCCGAGCCACGGGACCGCTCCCGGGCTGGACTGGTTGTAGGCGATCGCCTGGACGGTGGAGACCGCGCCGTAGGAGATCGTCAGGGCGGCGATGACGGCGGCGATGCCGAAGCCGCGGCGCGGGGTGATCGCCGAGATGACCAGGCCGATACCCCCGAAGAGCAGGGACAGCAGTGCCACCGAGACGAGTCCCTGTCCGAAGCCCTTGGACTGGTCGGCGAAGTCGAGCTTCGCCAGCAGCGCCCCTACATAGAGCACGATCAGCGGTGCGGCGGTGAGCACGAACAGCGCCGAGGCCAGCGCCGTGTACTTGGCGCGTACGTAGTCGGCGGTCTCGATGGGACGCGAGAAGTACAGCGGTACGGTCTTGAAGCGCAGGTCGCGGGAGACGGACTGCGGTCCCTGGGAGGCGACGTACAGGCCGATGACCGCCTGCATGATGACCGCGTAGCGGGTGTAGTCGACGGGCAGGTCCTTCGCCTTCGTGGCGACCGCGACCGCCACCATGATGAGCGCGGGCACGCACATCACCACGAAGAGCAGCATCGGCAGCACCTTGGACTTGACCGAGCGGCCCAGTCCGTAGGAGCCGCGCAGCGACTGCGAGTACAGGGAGCGGCGGGCGTACGCGCGGCCCAGGCGGGGGCCGTCGTAGTGGCGGTAGCCGATGTTGTGGATCCGGGTCTGCTCGCCGTTCTGGGCGAGGGGCTGCTCAACCGCCATGGCCGACCGCCTCCTTCCGCTGCTCGTCGCGTTCGGTGTCGCTGTCCTTGAAGACCTCGGCGATGTGGTGCCTGCGCTGTTCCATGCGGACCAGGCCGAGGCCGAGGTCGGCGACGACGTCGCGGACGAGGTCGTAGGTGTCCTCGCCCTCGGCGGTCAGCAGCAGGACGTGTCCCGCGCCCGGCAGCCCGCTGCCGTCGTGCGTCTCCACGCCGCGCGCCTGGAGCTCGTCGCGTACCGCGCGGGTGCCGTCCGGGTGCTCGTCGTTGTCGGTGACCTCGATGGCGAGGGTCGTCGTGTTCTGGGTGAAGTCGGTGGTGGAGCTGGACCGCAGCAGCTTGCCGCCGTCGACGACCACGACGTGGTCGCAGGTGCGCTCCAGTTCGCCCAGCAGGTGGGAGGTGACCAGGACCGAGATCCCGAAATCGGTGTGGATCCGGCGGATCAGGCCGAGCATCTCGTCGCGGCCGACCGGGTCGAGGCCGTTGGTCGGCTCGTCGAGGAAGACCAGCTGCGGGTCGTGGACGAGGGCCTGCGCGAGCTTGACGCGCTGCTTCATGCCCGTCGAGTAGCCACCGATGGGGCGGTAGCGCTCCTCGTAGAGGCCGACGTGGCGCAGGGTGTCCGCGGTGCGTTCGCGGGCGGCGGCGGGCGGGAGCCCGGACATGCGCGCCATGTGCACGACGAACTCGGTGGCCGAGACGTCGGGGGGCAGGCAGTCGTGCTCCGGCATGTATCCGACCCGCTCGCGGATGGCGCCGCCCTCGGTGGCGACGTCCAGGCCGAGCACCCGTGCGCGGCCCTCGGTGGCGGGGGACAGACCCAGCAGGATCTTGATCAGTGTGGACTTGCCGGCTCCGTTGGCTCCGACGAGTCCGGTCACACCGGGTCCGACGTCCACGGAGAGCCGGTCAAGAGCGGTCACCCGTGGGTACCGCTTGCTCAGGCTTTCGGTCGCGATCACAGTCACGTTGTCGAAGGTAGTGGCGCGTACCACAGGGGTCGTCAACCCGTGGAGCTGTATCGGCGTCCCTCTCGGGTCGTACGTCCCCGTAGGGGTCCCCCTGAGGTCGAACAACCGGCGGGGTGTTGTCCACATCGGGCCGGTCGTCCACAGGTGCCGGACGGGCCTATTGACGCAGCCTCTAACTACTGTCACATTCGCCAGTGTCAAGTTACGGGCACGTACCGCAGTCGACGAAGACCAGTGGGGCGGTGGCATGACGACGGCAGTGGCGGGCGGACTCTCGGCGGAGCTGCGGGGGTTCCGGGAGGTCCAGCGTCTCGCGTACGACTGCGCGGAAGCGGTCGCCGCGCAGCTGAGGCCGGGTGTGACCGAGCGTGAGGCGGCGCGCATGCAGCGCGACTGGCTGCGCGAGCGCGGGGTGCGTGACTGGTTCCACCTGCCCTTCGCCTGGTTCGGGGACCGCACGGCGTTCGTCAACTTCCGTGTCCCGCTGCAGTTCTTCCCCACCGGCCGGCGGCTGGAGCCGGGGATGCCGTTCATCCTCGACCTGGCCCCGGTCCACCGCGGCTTCACGGCGGACGTCGGCTACTCCGGCTCGCTGGGCCTCAACCCCTTGCAGGACCGGCTGCTCGCCGACCTGGAGGCGCACCGCGAGCTGATCCTGCGCGAGGTCCGCGAGCGCAGACCGCTGCGCGCGATCTATGAGGACGTGGACCGGCTCATGGTCCGCCAGGGATACGCGAACCGGCACCGCGCCTACCCCTTCGGGGTGATCGCCCACAAGGTCGACCGGGTGAAGGAGCGCCCTTGGGCGCCCCGCCTGTTCGGGTTCGGCACGCAGTCCCTGAAGGGGCTGGCGGGCGACGCGCTCCACGGGCACCGCGACGGCTGGTCGCCGCTGTGGTCGCCGTACCGGTTCTCCGACCATCCGCCCCGGCCGGGGCTGTGGGCGGTCGAACCGCACCTCGGATTCCGGGGTACGGGTGCGAAGTTCGAGGAGATCCTGGTCGTCACCGACTCCCGGGATCCGGAGCAGAGCGCCTTCTGGCTGGACGACGATCTGCCGCACGTGCGGCGCTGGGCGGAGGAGAAGTGAGTCTCGACGGAGCGCGCGAGCGCCGGGTGCGGACGGGCGGGATCGAACTGTGCGTCGCCGAGCTGGGCGACCCGGCACAGCCCACGGTGGTGCTCGTGCACGGCTACCCGGACTCCAAGGAGGTGTGGTCCGAGGTCGCGTCGCGCCTCGCCGAGCGTTTTCACGTCGTGCTGTACGACGTCCGCGGACACGGCGCGTCGACGGCACCGCGCCCGCTGCGGGGCGGATTCACCCTGGAGAAGCTGACGGACGACTTCCTGGCGGTCGTGGACGCGGTCAGCCCGGACCGGCCGGTGCACCTGGTGGGGCACGACTGGGGTTCGGTGCAGTCCTGGGAGTTCGTCACGGTCGCGCGCACGGAGGGCCGGATCGCCTCCTTCACCTCGATGTCGGGGCCGTCCCTGGACCACTTCGGGCACTGGATCAAGCGGCGGGTCAAGCGCCCCACTCCGCGCAGGGTGGGTCAACTCCTCGGCCAGGGCGCGAAGTCCTGGTACGTGTACCTGCTGCACACCCCCGCGCTGCCCGAGCTCGCCTGGCGCGGCCCCCTGGGCAAGCGGTGGCCGGAGATCCTGCGGCGCGTCGAGAACGTGCCCCCGGGCGACTACCCGACCCCGTCGCTGCCGACGGACGCGGCGCACGGCGCGTGGCTCTACCGCGACAACGTCCGGGCCCGGCTGAGCCGGCCGCGGCCGGACGCCTACGCGCACGCGCCGGTGCAGCTCATCACGCCGCTGGGGGACGCGTTCCTCTCCGAGCGGCTCTACGACGAGCTGGAGCGGTGGGCCCCGGAGCTGGTGCGCCGCACGCTCTCGGCCAAGCACTGGATTCCGCGGACCCGGCCCGATCAGGTGGCCGCCTGGATCACGGAGTTCGTGCACACCAACGAGGACGGTGTACCCGTGCGGGACTCCGTGGCCACCGGCAGGTACGCGGAGCGCTTCGGCGGACAGCTGGTGCTGGTCACCGGTGCGGGCAGCGGCATCGGCCGGGCCACCGCGTTCGCGTTCGCCGAGGCCGGCGCACGCGTGGTGGCCGTCGACCGGGACGCCGAGGGCGCCGCGCGCACGGCCGAGATGTCCCGGCTGATCGGTTCCCCGGACGCCTGGGCGGAGACGGTCGACGTCTCGGACGAGCAGGCCATGGAGAAGCTCGCCGAGAAGGTCGCCCGCGAGTACGGCGTGGTGGACGTGCTGGTGAACAACGCCGGGATCGGACTGTCGGGGTCCTTCTTCGACACGACCCCGGAGGACTGGAAGAGGGTCCTCGACGCCAACCTGTGGGGCGTCATCCACGGCTGCCGGCTCTTCGGGAGGCAGATGACCGAGCGCGGCCAGGGCGGTCACATCGTCAACACCGCGTCGGCGGCGGCCTATCAGCCCTCGAAGGCACTGCCCGCCTACAGCACCTCCAAGGCAGCCGTGCTGATGCTCAGCGAGTGCCTGCGCGCGGAGCTGGCCGGCCAGGGCATCGGGGTCTCCGCGATCTGCCCCGGCTTCGTCAACACGAACATCACCTCGACCGCGCACTTCGCCGGGGTCGACGCCACCGAGGAGAAGCGCCGGCAGAGGAGGGCGGCGCGGCTCTACGGACTGCGCAACTACCCGCCGGAGAAGGTGGCCGACGCGATCCTGCGCGCGGTCGTCCGCAACCAGGCGGTCGTGCCCGTCACCCCGGAGGCGCGCGGCGCCCGTCTGATGGCGCGGTTCACGCCGAGGGCGCTGCGCGCGGTCGCCCGGATGGAACCACCGCTGTGAGCGGGCGGCACCCGATCACCCCGCGCCGGGTCTCCTTCGACTGGGAGCGGACCCCGTTGCACTGGATACCGGACGAGCCGACCGCCACCCACGTCATCAACGTGCTGCACCTGCTGCTGCCGGCTGGGGAGCGGTGGTTCGTGAAGGTCCTCAAGGAGGCGCTGCCGCTGATCGGGGACCCCGAACTCCTGCGGGACGTGAAGGGGTTCATGGGGCAGGAGGCGACGCACAGTGTGCAGCACGCGTACGTCCTCGACCACCTGGCGGCCCAGCACCTCGACACGGGCGACTTCACCCGGCACGTCGACTTCCTCTTCGAGAAGGTGCTCGGTGAGCGCCCGCCCCTGGGTGTGCCGCTGCCGGACCGGGAGTGGCTGCGCCTGCGGCTGTCGGTGGTGGCCGCGATCGAGCAGTTCACGGCGGTGCTCGGTGACTGGGTGCTGGCCGCCGAGGGGCTGGACCGGGCCGGGTCCGACGAGGTCATGCTCGACCTGCTGCGCTGGCACGGCGCGGAGGAGGTGGAGCACCGCGCGGTGGCCTTCGACCTGTACCGGCACTGCGGTGGCGAGGGCCTGCCCCGGTACGCCCGCCGGGTCGCGGGCATGGCCGTCACGGCGCCGATGATGCTCTACCTCTGGGTGTGGGGCGCCGCCCATCTGCTGCGTCACGACCCGCAGCTCGCCGGGCGGGTGCGGTATTCGCTCGTGGCCCACAACAGGGCGGTGCGCAAGGGCTTGTTGCCCACCTGGAAGGAGCTCGGCGCGGCCGTACCCCGCTATCTGCGGCGGTCGTACCATCCCTCGCAGGAGGGCTCGCTGCGCGGGGCCGTCGAGTATCTGGCGCAGTCGCCCGCGGCGCGGGCGGCGGCCGGGGCGATCGGGCGCGCGGCTGTCTCGTGACGGCCCGGAGGCCGGAAAGGCAGGGAGCGGTGAGCGACGAGCCGGCCGGTGCCGTGTACCGCATCGAGGACCTGGCGCACCTCAGCGGCGCCACGGTCCGGACGATCCGCGCCTATCAGGACCGCGGGCTGCTCCCCCGCCCCGAGCGGCGGGGCCGCGCCAACGTGTACGGGGACGCGCATCTGGCCCGGTTGCGGCAGATCGCCGACCTTCTGGACCGCGGTTACACGCTGGCCTCCATCAAGGAGCTCCTGGAGGCGTGGGACACGGGCCGGGGCCTGGGCGGGGTCCTCGGGCTGGTCGCGGAGGTCGACGGGCCGTGGACCGACGAGCGGCCGGTACGGATCTCACGGGCCGAGCTGGACGAGCGCTTCGGAGGGAGTCCGGACGACGCGGCGGTGGCGGACGCCGTGGAACTGGGTGTGCTGGAGCCGTTGCCCGGAAGCGAGGACCTCTTCCTCGTACCGAGCCCCCAAGAGCTCGCCGTGGCGGTCGAGTTGTACGCGGCGGGTGTCCCGCTGTCCGCGATCTCCGGTCATCTGCGGGAGTTGAGGGTCAAGGTCGAGCACATCGCCGCGCGTTTCCTGGAGTTCACGACCGAGCACGTCTTCGCGCGCTATCTCGGCGAACATCCGCCGAGCGACGCCGATGCGGCGGAGGCGGCCTCGCTCGTACGCCGGCTGCGGCCGCTCGCCCAGCAGACGGTGGACGCCGAACTCGCCCGGGCCATGCGCTTGTTCGCCACCCGGCACCTGCGCGTGCGGCTGGGTCCGGAGGGGGCCCGTGAGCTGCGGGAGGAGACGTGGCCCGTGGAGATACCGGTCGGCACAACGCGGGCTGTGGAGCGTCTGGTTGGCGCGGAGCAGGTCGCGGCCTTCGTCGCGGCGGCGGCCGAACGCGAGCTGCAGGCACGGACCTTGGACCGACTCACTGCAAATCATCCCACAAGCAACCTTATTGATGAAAAGCCGTGATGCGTAACTGAGTTGTCCACAGAATCTCCAATTCGCCTGTGGATAACCACACTTGGCTGTGGATCAAACCTCCGAACCAAAATCAAATGCGTGATCAGCGTCTCGCCAGGCACCCTGGTCGGATGAACGAAGAGATGAAGGTAGGAATGGATGAAAGACGCACCGTGAAGGTGTCGAAGTACCTCTCGAAGCATCTGCGGCACCAGCCCGAGCGGATCGGGCTCACGCTCGGCGAGGGAGGCTGGGTCGAGATCGACACCCTGATCACGGCGGCCGCGACGCACGGATTCCGGTTCACCCGCGCGGAGCTCGACCACGTGGTGGACACGAACGACAAACGGCGCTTCGCCGTGGAGGGCACCCGCATCCGCGCCAGCCAGGGCCACTCCGTCGAGGTCGATCTCGGCCTGCCCGCGGCGGCCCCGCCGGCGCACCTCTACCACGGGACCGTGGCACGCAACCTGGACGCGATCCGCGCCGAGGGCCTGCGGCCCATGAACCGGCACGACGTGCACCTGTCGTCGGACCGGGAGACCGCCACCCGGGTCGGCGCCCGCCGCGGGCGGCCGGTCGTGCTCGGCGTGGACGCCGGCGCCATGCACCGCGACGGCCATGTCTTCCGGGTCAGCGCCAACGGCGTATGGCTCACCGAGGCCGTGCCCCCGGCCTATCTGCGGTTCCCCGGCCCGCACTGACCAGGGGCCGGCCACGGAGTGATCACGCGATGGCCGCCACCACGCCGCGGCTCCGCTTACGCTCGATGCATGAGTCTGCGTCTGAGCACCGTGATCCTGCCCCACCTCCGCTGGCACGAGGGTGGGCGTGCCGCCTGGCAGCGTGCCGAGCAGCTCGGCTTCGACACGGCGTTCACCTACGACCACCTCTCCTGGCGGACCTTCCGGGACGGCCCCTGGTTCGGAGCCGTGCCGACGCTCACCGCCGCGGCCGCCGCCACCGACCGCCTCCGGCTGGGCACGCTCGTGACCTCGCCGAACTTCCGGCACCCGGTCACCCTCGCCAAGGAACTGATCTCCCTCGACGACATCTCGGCCGGCCGGGTCACCCTGGGCATCGGCGCGGGCGGCACCGGCTTCGACGCCACCGCGCTCGGCCAGGAGCCCTGGACCCCGCGCGAGCGCGCCGACCGCCTCGCCGAGTTCGTACCGCTGCTCGACCGTCTCCTCACCGAGGACTCCGTCACGTCCGAGGGCGCCTTCTACTCCGCGCACGAGGCCCGCAACATCCCCGGCTGCGTCCAGCGCCCCCGGCTGCCCTTCGCGGTGGCCGCCACCGGTCCGCGCGGGCTGAAGCTCGCCGCCCGGTACGGACAGGCCTGGGTGACGACCGGAGACCCGAAGCTGTACGAGACGGGGACCCCCGAACAGTCGGTTCAGGCCATTCGTGGACAGGCCGGAAAGCTGGCGGACGCCTGTGCCGCGATCGGCCGTGACGCGGCCGAGCTCGACAAGATCCTCCTCACCGGCTTCACCCCCGACCGCGGCCGTCCGCTGGAGTCCCTCGACGCGTTCGTCGACTTCGCGGGCCGCCACGCCGAGCTCGGCATCACCGACATCGTGATCCACTGGCCCATCCCCGACTCGGACTTCGCGGCCGACGAGAAGGTCTTCGAACGCATCGCCATGGAGGCACCGGCGCAGCTGCGCTGAGAGCCCGCGGCTGCGGGCTGTGACGGTCCTGGTGAGAGCGGTAACCACTCACCTGTGCGGACCCCCGCACGGCCGTGCGGGCATATGCGCCAGAATGGCGCGGTGACCTCAGCGACTCGACAGCCCGAGCCACCGGCCCCCCGCGCCTCCCGCACGGTCTCGGCCGCGCACGAACAAGGAGGTACTCCCATCGTCCCGCCCCGCCTGATCGCCACCGACCTCGACGGCACCCTGCTGCGCGACGACAAGTCGGTGTCCGAGCGCACGGTCGCCGCCCTCGCCGCCGCCGAGGAGGCCGGTATCGAGGTCTTCTTCGTCACCGGCCGCCCGGCCCGCTGGATGGACGTCGTCAGCGACCACGTGCACGGTCACGGCCTGGCGATCTGCGGCAACGGCGCCGCCGTGGTCGACCTGCACGGCGGTCCCGGTGCCCACCGGTTCGTCAAGGTGCGCGAACTCGCGCGGGAGAACGCTCTCGACGCCGTACGGCTGGTGCGGGAGGCCGCGCCGGGCACGGTGTTCGCCGTGGAACAGACCTACGGCTTCTACCAGGAGCCCGCGTACCCCAAGATGCACCTGGAGCTGCCGGACGCCCTCGGGCCCGCCGAGAAGCTGCTGGCACCGGATGCTCCCGGCGCCGGTGAGCCGGTGCTCAAGATCCTCGCCTTCCATCACGAGCTCGACCCCGACGCCTTCCTCACCGTGGCACGCCGCGCCGTCGGCGACCGTGCCACCGTCACCCGCTCCAGCCCCAGTGCGCTGCTGGAGATCAGTGGCCCCGACGTCTCCAAGGCCAGCACGCTCGCGCTGTGCTGCGCCGAACGCGGTATCGCGCCGCACGAGGTCGTCGCCTTCGGGGACATGCCGAACGACGTCGAGATGCTCACCTGGGCCGGCACGTCGTACGCCATGGGCAACGCCCACCCCGACGTGATCGCCGCGGCCTCCGGCCGTACGGTCGCCAACAACGAGGACGGGGTGGCGGTCGTCATCGAGCGGATCATCGCCGACCGGCTCTAGCACCCGATCGCAGAAACGATTCGAGCAGGCATCACGGTCCAGGGGGGGGGGGGGGCCCCCCCCCCCCCCCCCCCCCCCCGGGGGGGGGGGGGGGGGCGCGCCCCCCCCCCCGGGGGGGCACGCGAGTCAGAGGATTGTGGAGGGGGCGCGCCGCAGA
>NZ_JBHWEL010000006.1:107337-158685 GCF_042734135.1 Streptomyces sp. NPDC059668
TCTCTCTCGCGGGCCGGGCTGCGCGCCCCGCCGCGCCCCCCCCCCCCCCCCCGCGGCGGGGGCGGGGGGGGGCCGGCCCCGCCCCCCCCCCCCCCGCCCCGCCCCGGGTGGTCTCACCTCGAAGCGCGGATGCGGTCCCGGGCCCCGGAGCGCGGATGCGGTCCCGGAGCGCGGATGCGGATGCGGGCCTCGAAGCGCGGATGCGGTCCGCGGGGGTCGCCGGTCTTGCCCGGCCGCCCGACCGCCCGGTCCTCCGTCTCACATCCCGCGCCCGGAAGACGCACCTCCCCGACCGGCCGTCGCCTCTACACCGAACCGGCCCGCGGCTCGTACGGCGCCTGCCACACCACCGTCGTACCGCCGCCGTCATCGCCGAGCCCCGGCCCGTACCAGCTGTCGCCGCCCAGCGCCTCCGCCCGCCGCTTGAGGTTCGTCAGGCCGCTGCGCCGGCCGCTGTCGGGGATGCCGACACCGTCGTCCGCGACACTCAGCCGTACCCCGCGCCGCCCGTCCCGCAGCGTGGCGGTCGCATCGACGACGACATCGATGCGGGAGGCCCCGGAATGCCGGAAGGCGTTGGAGAGTGCCTCGCGCAGCGCGGCGATGAGGTTCTTCCCGGTGAGTTCGCCGACGGCCGTGTCGACGGGCCCGACGAAGTGGTGAACGGGCTTGAAGCCGAGGGGCACCGCGGCCATGTTGATCTCGCGCAGCACGCGGGTACGCAGTCCGGACGGCGCCTCCGTGGGCCCCTGCTGAAGCGCGAAGATCGCGGTGCGGATCTCCTGGATGGTGACGTCGAGCTCGTCGACCGCCTTGCCCACGCCCTCCCGCACCTCGGGCACACCCGAGCGCCGCTGGGCGCTCTCCAGCGTCATCCCGGTCGCGAACAGCCGCTGGATGACGAGATCGTGCAGGTCGCGGGCGATCCGGTCGCGGTCCTCGTAGACCGCGAGCCGCTCCCGGTCGCGCTGCGCCTCGGCCATCATCAGGGCGAGCGCGGCCTGCGAGGCGAAACGCGCGGCCAGGATGTGCTCGGCCTCGGTGAACGGGCGGCCACCCCGTTCCCGATGAGTGACGAGGGCCCCCAGCAGGCGGCCCTCGCTCTGCAGGGGGAGCATCATCGTCGGACCGTAGTCGCAGCCGAACCCGGCGGGAATGCGCGGATCGGTGGCCGCGTCGTCGAGGAACACGGCCTTCCCGCCGAGGAGTTCGTCGACCAGTTCACTCTCCGGGGGAATGACGACGCCGAGCGCATGGGACGGGCTGTCCTTCGCGACCGCGGTGATCTCCAGCCCGCCCACGTCCGCGGGCAGCAGCACGATCGCGGCCGCCGCGCGGGAGAGCCTGCGCGCCTGTTCGGCGACGACCTGGAGCGCGTCCTCGGCGTCGCCGCCCGCCAGCAGTGCCGTGGTGACGGCCACCGACCCGTCGATCCAGCACTCGCGCTGCTGGGCCGCCTCGTACAGCCGGGCGTTGCCGATCGCGATGCCCGCCTCCGCGGCCAGCACACGGACCATGTCGAGATCGCTGTCGCCGAACGGGCAGCCGTCGCGTTTCTCGGCCAGGTAGAGGTTCCCGAAGATCTCGCCCTGCACGCGGATCGGGACCCCGAGGAAGCTGCGCATCGGCGGATGGTGATCGGGGAATCCGGACGCGCGCCCGTCCTCGTCCAGCTGTGTGAGCCGTACCGGCTCCGGCTCGTGGATGAGCGCCCCCAGCAGCCCTCTGTGCCCGTCGGGCAGTCGCCCGATCCGCTGGGCGGTCTCCTCGTCGATCCCGTGGTACGCGAAGTCCACGAGCCCCTCGCCGTCCTCCTCGACGACCCCGATCGCCGCGTACCGCGCGTCCGTCAGCGCCGCCGCGGTCTCGCAGACCCGGTCCAGCGCCGCATGCAGCTCCAGCTCCGCCCCGACCGCCCGCATCGCGTCCAGCAGACGCGGTACGTCCGGACCGCCGTCCGGATCGGGCGAGGCGGAAGCCTCGGAAGCCACTGCCATGCCTTGAGCGTAGTGAGTCGCTTTTGCTACCGAAAGTCGGGTACGGAACCCACGGCGGCCCGCACACCGCCGGCCCCGGGGTCGAACCCGGCCCCGACCGGCGCCGCCCCGCCCGTCAGATCCCCCGCCGCCTCCCGCTCCACCATCTCCCGCAGTGGACCCTCCACCGCGGACAGCTCGGCGTACGCACCCCGCTGCGCCACCCGGCCCCGGGCCAGCACGATCACCTCGTCCACCGCTTCCAGCCCAGCCAGACGGTGGGTGATCAGCAGCGTCGTACGGCCCTCGGTCGCGGCCAGCAGGTCCGCGGTGAGCGCGTCGGCCGTCGGCAGGTCGAGATGTTCCGCCGGCTCGTCCAGGACGAGGACGGGGAAGTCGGCGAGCAGCGCGCGGGCGAGTGCCAGCCGCTGGCGCTGGCCCCCGGACAGGCGCGCCCCGTGCTCGCCGATCAGTGTGTCGAGTCCGTCGGGCAGATCGTCCGTCCACTCCAGGAGCCGGGCTCGGGCCAGTGCGTCACGCAGCTCGGTCTCCGTGGCGTTCTTCCTGGCCAGCAGCAGGTTCTCCCGGACGCTGCTGTCGAAGAGGTGCGCGTCCTGGGCGCAGAGCCCGACCAGACGGCGCACGTCGTCCCCGTCCATGCCGTACGCGTCGGCGCCGGCCAGCGTGTACGTCCCCGCATCCGCGTCCAGGAAGCGCAGCAGTACCTGTGCCAGCGTGGTCTTGCCGGAGCCGGAGAGGCCGACGACGGCGATCCTGCGGCCCCGTTCGAGGGTCAGGTCGACGCCGGCGAGCGCGTCCCGGTCCTGACCCGGGTGACGGGTCGTGAGCCCGCGCACCCGTAGCGGGAAGGGCGAAACGGGCGCGGGCCGCGGCCGCTCCGGTTCGCGTACGGGATCGGGGGCGTCCAGGATCTCGTACACACGTCCCGCGCTCTCCCGCACCCGCTGCCGGTGCTGGACGGCGAGCGGCATCCCCAGGACGGCTTCGAACGCGGCCAGCGGGGTGAGGACGACCACGGCCATCGCCACGCCGCTCAGTCGCCCGCTCGCGACCGCCTGGGCCCCCACGAGAGCGGTCGCGGCGACGGTCAGGCCGGTCACCAGCGCGGTGAGCCCGTCGCCGAGCGCGGTCGCGGTGGCGGACCGCGAGGCGATGCGGGTGAGTACGGTGTCGGCCCGGCGGGCCTCGGCGGTACGGGCGGCCAGCGCGCCCGCGACCGTCAGCTCGGCCGTGCCCGTGAGGAGATCGGTGACGCGGGTCGCCAGGGCACCGCGGGCGGGGGCCAGCCGCCGCTGCGCGCGGCGCGCGACGGCCCCGGTCACGAGCGGGACGCCGACCCCGGCCGCCAGCAGCCCGGCCGCGAGGGCGGCCCCGGCCTCGGGCAGCAGCCAGGCCGTGAAGCCGACGGAGGCGGTGGACACCAGGACCGCCGCCCCGGCGGGCAGCAGCCACCGCAGCCAGTAGTCCTGAAGCGCGTCCACGTCGGCGACGAGCCGCGAGAGCAGATCCCCGCGCCGGGTCGTGCGCAGCCCCGCCGGTGCGAGACGCTCCAGGCGCCGGTAGACGGCGACGCGGGTGTCGGCCAGCATCCGCAGCACCGCGTCGTGCGACACGAGCCGCTCGGCGTAGCGGAAGACGGCCCGGCCGATCCCGAACGCCCGCGTGGCCGTCACCGCCAGCATCAGATACATGACCGGCGGCTGCTGGGACGCCCGTGAGATGAGCCATCCCGAGGTGGCCATCAGGCCGACGGCGCAGGCGAGCGCGAGACTGCCGAGCAGGAGCGCGAGCGCGAAGCGGCCGCTGCGGGGACCGGCCATGGCACGGATCCGGGCGAGGACGTCGCCGCGCCCCGGGGGGACACCGAGGGACTCCTCCGCGCCGTCCGCGGGCACACCCTCCGGCTCGACCGGCCGGGGCCGCGTCGTGCTCTCGGTGTGTGCGCGGTGGGACGCCGTGGTGGGGGTCCCGGGCTCCAGCCGCACCACCCGGTCCGCCACTCCCAGGAGCGCGGGCCGGTGCACGACGAGCAGGACCGTCCGTCCGACGGCAAGTCTGCGCACCGCCGCCACGACCTCCGCCTCGGTCGCGCCGTCGAGCGAGGCCGTCGGTTCGTCGAGGAGCAGCACCGGGCGGTCCGCGAGGAACGCCCGGGCCAGGGCGAGGCGTTGGCGTTGCCCCGCGGAGAGACCGCTGCCGTCCTCGCCGAGCATCGTGCGGGCTCCGTCGGGCAGCGCGTCCACGAACTCCAGCGCCCCCGCGTCGGCCAGCGCCCGCCGTACCGCCGCGTCGTCGGCGCCGGGTCGTGCCAGCCGCACGTTCTCCGCGATCGAGCCGGCGAAGAGGTGGGGCCGCTGGGGCACCCAGGCCACTCGTGAGCGCCACTCCGCCAGGTCGCTTCCGGCGAGATCGGCTCCCCCGACCCGCACCCGGCCCGCGGTGGGTTCCACGAACCCCAGCAGGACGTTCAGCAGGGTCGACTTGCCCACGCCGCTCGGTCCGACGAGTGCCACCGTCTCACCGGGCGCGACCACGAAGGAGGCGTCGCGGACCGCTTCCCCGGAACGTCCCGGATAGCGGACCGTCACCGCGTCGAAGGCGATCTCGCCTTCCGGCAGGGGGAGCGAACCCCCGGCCGGCAGCGGGGTCTCCAGCACCGAGAAGATCTCCTCGGCCGCGGCGACCCCCTCGGCGGCGGCGTGGTACTGCGCCCCCACCTGGCGCAGCGGCAGGTAGGCCTCGGGGGCGAGGACGAGGATGACGATCCCCACGTACAGATCCATGTCGCCGTGGACGAGCCGCATCCCGATGGTCACGGCGACCAGCGCGACCGAGATCGTGGCGAGCAGTTCCAGCGCGAAGGAGGACAGGAAGGCGATCTGTAGGGTCCGCACGGTCGCCTGCCGGTACTCGCCGGTGATCCGTCGGATCGACTCGGCCTGGGCCTTGGCCCGGCCGAAGACCTTGAGGGTGGGCAGTCCGGCGACCACGTCCAGGAAGTGCCCGGAAAGCCGTGACAGGAGGCGCCACTGACGGTCCATCCGGGACCGCGTGACCCATCCGATCAGGACCATGAAGAGGGGGATGAGCGGCAGGGTGACGACGATGATCGCCGCCGACACCCAGTCCTCGGTGACGATCCGCGCGAGGAGCGCCACGGGCACCACGATCGCGAGGCCCAACTGCGGGAGATAGCGCGAGAAGTAGTCGTCGAGCGCGTCCACCCCCCTCGTGGCGAGAGCGACCAGCGACCCGGTGCGCTGTCCGCCCAGCCACCCGGGACCGAGCGCGACGGCCCGGTCCAGCAGCCTTCCCCGCAGTTCCGATTTCACGGACGCGCTCGCCCGGTGCGCGGCGAGTTCGGTGAGCCATGCGACGAGCGCCCGCCCCGCGGCGACCGCGACCAGCAGGAGCAGGGGAGTGCGGAGCTCCGGGGCCGAGTGGCCCTGCTGGAAGGCGCCGACCACGACTTCGGCGACGAGCATCGCCTGGGCGATGACCAGCACCGCGCCGACCACACCCAGCCCCACGACCGTCAGCAGGAAGACGCGGGTGGCACGGGCGTACCGCAGGAGACGCGGATCGATTGGTTTCACGTGAAACACACCCCTGGCTCATCCGGCATGTTTCACGTGAAACATGCCTTGACGTCTAATTCAGTGCGTGATGTCCGCAGCGATGTGATGCGTACCGATTCGCTTGCGGAAGACCCAGTAGGTCCAGCCCTGATAGAGCAGCACGATCGGCGTGGCGATCCCGGCGCACCAGGTCATGATCTTCAGGGTGTACGGACTCGACGAGGCGTTCGTGACCGTCAGGCTCCAGTCCTCGTCGAGCGAGGAGGGCATGACGTTCGGGAAGAGGGTCAGGAAGAGCATCGCGACGGCGGCCACGATGGTCAGCCCCGACAGGGCGAACGCCCAGCCCTCGCGGCCCGCGCGGGCCGCCACCAGGGCGGCGACCAGGGCGGCCACGGCCACGATCATCGCGGCCAGGGACTTCCCGTCACCGTTGTCCACCTGGGTCCAGGTCAGGAAGACGAGCGCCAGCACGGCGGTGACCAGACCCACCTGGAGCGAGAGGCCGCGCGCCCGCTCCCGGATGTCCCCCACGGTCTTGAGCCCGACGAACACGGTCCCGTGGAAGGTGAACAGCGTCAGGGTGACGAGACCGCCGAGGATCGCGTACGGATTGAGCAGGTCGCCGAGCCCGCCCACGTACTCGAAGCTCTTGTCGATCTTCACTCCGTGCACGATGTTGCCGAAGGCCACGCCCCACAGGAAGGCGGGGATCAGCGAGGTCCAGAAGATCGCCCTCTCCCAGTTGCGCTGCCAGGTCTCCTCGGGCCGCTTCGCGCGGTACTCGAAGGCGACACCGCGCACGATCAGGCAGACCAGGATGAGCAGCAGCGGCAGATAGAAGCCGGAGAAGAGCGTGGCGTACCACTCGGGGAACGCGGCGAAGGTCGCGCCGCCCGCGGAGAGCAGCCACACCTCGTTGCCGTCCCAGACCGGGCCGATGGTGTTGATGAGGACGCGCTTCTCGGCACGGTCGTGAGCCAGCAGTCCGGTGAGGATGCCGACCCCGAAGTCGAAGCCCTCCAGGAAGAAGTAGCCGGTCCACAGGACCGCTATGAGGACGAACCAGACGTCGTGAAGTTCCATGACTCAGCAGCTCCCTGGGCCTAGTAGGAGAAGGCCATCGGCTTGTCGGCGTCATGGGAGTCGCCGCCGATCCTGGTGGGCGGGTTGAGGTCGGCCTCGGTGAGCTCGGGCGGGCCCTGCCTGACGTACTTGAGCATCAGCTTCACCTCGATGACGGCAAGGACCGCGTAGATGAGGGTGAACACGATCAGCGAGGTCAGCACCTCGCCTTGGGAGACTCCCGGCGAGACCGCGTCCTTGGTCCTCAGCAGGCCGTAGACCACCCAGGGCTGACGCCCCGTCTCGGTGAAGATCCAGCCCCAGGAGATACCGATGAGCGGGAAGATCAGCGTCCACTGGGACAGCCGCCACCACCAGGCGCCCAGCCTCGGCGTCAGCTCCATGGTCTTGGTGAGCATGAGCTTCGGCACCTCCTCGTCCCCGGTGCGGTGTTCCGGCGCCAGCCAGAGCTTGCGCCGGGTCAGCCAGAGGCCGGCCGTGCACAGCGCCATCGAGACCCCGCCGAAGCCGATCATCCAGCGGTACGCCCAGTAGGCGGTGGGGATGTTGGGGCGGTAGTCGCCGGGGCCGAACTTCTCCTGCTCGGCCTTGTTGATGTCGTTGATGCCGGGGATCTTGGCGTTGAGGTCGTTCTTCGCGAGGAAGGAAAGGACCCCCGGGATCTCGATGGCGACCGTGTTGTGTCCCTTGGCGACGTCGCCGTACGCGAAGAGCGAGAAGGGCGCGGGCTGCTGCGAGTCCCAGAGGGCCTCGGCGGCCGACATCTTCATCGGCTGCTGCTCGTACATCACCTTGCCGAGGGTGTCGGCGCTGACGACGGTGAGGAGCGTGCCGACCAGAGCGGTGACCAGGCCGAGGCGCAGCGACATCCGCATGGTGCGGATGTGCCGCTTCTTGCGGAGGTGGAAGACGGCGATGCCGGTCATGAAGGCACCGCCGACCAGGATGGAGGCGCTGATGACGTGCCAGAAGTTGACGAGCGCCGTCTCCTGGAAGAGCACCTTGGGGAAGTCCGTGAGCTCGGCCCGCATCGAACCGTCCGCCTTCTTCACGAGCCGATAGCCGACCGGATGCTGCATGAAGGAGTTGGCGGCCATGATGAAGTACGCCGACAGGACGGTGCCTATGGAGACCATCCAGATGCAGGCGAGGTGGATCTTCTTCGGCAGTTTGTCCCAGCCGAAGATCCACAGCCCGATGAAGGTGGACTCGAAGAAGAAGGCGATCAGGGCCTCGAAGGCGAGCGGGGCACCGAAGACGTCACCGACGAAGCGCGAGTAGTCCGACCAGTTCATGCCGAACTGGAACTCCTGCACGATGCCGGTGACGACACCCATGGCGATGTTGATCAGGAACAGCTTTCCCCAGAACTTGGTCGCCCTGAGGTAGTGCTCCTTGCCCGTCCGCACCCAGGCGGTCTCCAGGATCGCCGTGAGGGCGGCGAGCGAGATCGTCAGCGGGACGAAGAGGAAGTGGTAGACGGTGGTGATGCCGAACTGCCATCGCGCCAGGGTCTCCGGCGCCAAAGCCAATTCCACGTCGTCAGTCTCCTAACGCCGCCTCGCTGAAGCGGCAGTTTGCCCCTTTTGTCACACGCATCACGGGGCAACCGGGACACGCTTGTGAACGCGTTCACATTCACAAGCAATTATGACGCATGGCTGTTCGAGACGGGACAGGCGGGGGGTCCCTAAACGAGAACCGACCGGCTCCCCCTGCACGGGAGCCGGTCGGAACCTTGATCGGAAAGGGCTAGAGCTCCTTGTGGAAGCCCTCGGTCACCTTCAGGAAGATGTCGTTCGCCTCGGTCTCGCCGATCGTCACGCGCACCCCTTCGCCGGCGAAGGGCCGCACGACGACGCCGGCCTGCTCACAGACCGCCGCGAAGTCGAGCGTGCGCTCCCCCAGCCTGAGCCAGACGAAGTTGGCCTGGGTCTCGGGCACCGTCCAGCCCTGGTCCCGGAGCGTCTCGACCACCCGGGCCCGCTCGCACACCAGCGAGCCGACCCGGCCGAGCAGCTCGTCCTCGGCGCGCAGCGAGGCGACCGCCGCGTCCTGGGCGAGCTGGCTCACGCCGAAGGGCACGGCCGTCTTGCGCAGCGCCGCCGCCACCGGCTCATGGGCGATCGCGAAGCCGACCCGCAGGCCCGCCAGTCCGTACGCCTTGGAGAAGGTGCGCAGCACACAGACGTTGGGCCGGTCACGGTAGATCGCCACACCGTCCGGCACCTCGACGTCCCGGATGAACTCGCGGTAGGCCTCGTCCAGGACCACCAGCACATCACTGGGCACCCGGTCGAGGAACCGCTCCAGCTCGGCCCGGCGCACCACGGTGCCGGTCGGGTTGTTCGGGTTGCAGACGAAGATCAGCCGGGTCCTGTCGGTGATCGCGTCGGCCATGGCGTCCAGGTCGTGCACCTCGTCCGGGGTCAGCGGCACACGCACCGAGGTGGCTCCGCTGACCTGGGTGATGATCGGGTACGCCTCGAAGGACCGCCAGGCGTAGATGACCTCGTCCCCGGGACCGCTGGTCGCCTGCAGCAGCTGCTGGGCGACCCCGACCGATCCGGTGCCGGTGGCCAGATGCGCGAGAGGGACCGCGAAGCGCTCCGACAGCTCGTTCATCAGGCCCGTGCACGCCATGTCGGGGTAGCGGTTGAACGAGGCCGCCGCCGCGGTCACGCTCTCGATGACGCCGGGCAGGGGCGGGTAGGGGTTCTCGTTCGAGGACAGCTTGTACGCCACCGCACCGGCCGCGGCGGGCTTGCCGGGCTTGTAGGTGGGGATACCCTCCAGCTCGGCACGCAGCTTGGGGCTCGTCTCGCTCACCGCAGTCCTCCTCGCGACCACCGCTGGTTCATGACCACCACCGGCTACCAATACTTCTCACCTTATGAGGATTCGGCGCCGCTGCGAATGGGCTGTGGACAACCTCGTACGACCTCACACGGCCGACGGCCGGACCCGTACACCCCGGTGATCATCGCCGTATGCCCCGCCGACCGCTCCGGGATGCCCCGATGTGCTCGCCGCGCGGTTTGCGACGAGTGTCACACCCACGCGGCGGTCATCTTCGTACGAAGGCGTATGAAGGCGTACGAATTGGGGGGCGCGCTGTCCAGAACGGCATGCGCCGGTGGCTCACGCCGTAGCGCGCATCACCCGTGAAGGTGAGTTGAGACCTCTTCGAAACATGGCCCACTTGGCAGGCCCATGCGCGCCGACAAGTCACGTAGTGCCATTGTATCGTTCAACTTCCTTTGTTTCCAAGGCACTTGCGGCGTTTTGATCATGCAGAAACGTGCCTGTCAACGCGTGCATATGCGTCCGCACTACCCCACCGCATGAGCCCTACTATCGGCTCGCCATGACAGCAGCAGGGAAGCACCAGGTGAGCCGGGCGGAGACCACCCGCCGAGGCGGTCGACCGGGCCGGGCGGGTATCAGAGACGTGGCCGCGGCCGCGGGGGTCTCCATCACGACCGTGTCCGACGCCCTCAACGGCAAGGGCCGGCTCCCGGACGCCACCCGACGCCACGTCCGCGAAGTCGCCGACCGACTGGGATATCGCCCATCGGCCGCGGCCCGAACCCTCCGTACGGGAAAGTCAGGGCTCATCGGCCTGACCGTGACGACATACGGGGATGAACCTTTCACCTTCACGGAGTTCGCGTACTTCGCGGAGATGGCCAGAGCCGCCACCTCGGCCGCACTCGCCCGGGGCTACGCCCTGGTCATCCTTCCGGCGACCTCGCGCCACGACGTGTGGTCGAACGTCGCCCTGGACGGAACCGTGGTCATCGACCCCTCGGACCACGACCCGGTCGTCAGTGAGCTCGTCCGCCAGGGCTTACCGGTCGTCTCCGACGGCCGCCCGGCGGGCACGCTCCCGGTCACCGCCTGGGTGGACAACGACCACGAGGCCGCGGTCCTCGGCATCCTCGACCACCTCGCGGACGCCGGAGCCCGCCGGATCGGCCTCCTGACCGGCACCTCCACGGACACCTACACCCATCTCTCCACCACCGCCTATCTGCGCTGGTGCGAGCGGGTCGGACAGGATCCGGTGTACGAGGCCTACCCCGCCCACGACCCGTGTGCGGGCGCCGTGGCGGCCGACCGCTTACTGGCCCGGCCCGACCGGCCCGACGCCGTCTACGGCCTCTTCGACCCGAACGGCACCGATCTGCTGGCCGCGGCGCGGCGCTACGGCCTGCGTGTACCGGACGACCTGCTGCTGGTCTGCTGCAGCGAGTCCACCGTCTACGCCAGCACCGAACCGCCCATCACCACGCTCTCGCTCAAGCCGCGCCGGATCGGCACCGCCGTGGTCCAGCTGCTCATCGACGCCATCGAAGGGGTCGACTCGGACCAGCCGGTCGAGCAGGTGATACCGACGGAGCTGATCGTGCGGACGTCCTCCGAGCGGCGGTCGCCCCGCACGACGGTCAGCCCACCCCGGTCACCCGAACAGGGGTGAGCGTCGGGCCGGTGAGCCCCGCGCCGGCGCGACAGGCCGAGCCCGGCGGCGGCGCGCGGGGGTAACCCGGGGGGCCGCCGGGGTTGACGTCCGATGGAGGCGCCACGAGGCGGCCACCTGCGAAAGCCCTGCCCAATTCGGGCGAAAACCGTGGCGAACAGGGCTCCCGCTCCGATTCACCACCCCTGGGTCATCACATGGCGCGATCCGCATTCCTATGATGGGCCCACGACACCGCGGGCCGCTGCGACCAGGCAGTCCGATCCGGTGCAGATGCGGCGCGATGGTGGTGGAGGGGTCGATGACTCAGGGGGCCGGTCAGGGACCCGAGGTGTTGCGCACGGAGACGTTGCGCGACTTCCGGGTGCCCGCGTACGTCCACGAGACCGGTCCGTACGTGCCGAGCACGCCCCCGGGCGAGCCCCTCGGCGCGGTCGAGGGGCCGGCCGACGAACCCGACGGCTACACGCCGACCCAGCGCGACCTGCCCGTCATCAATCGCGGTGACACGGTTCAGGTCGCCGTGGACCCCGAGACGGGGCCGGCTCCGCAGCCGGCCGAGGGCCCGGGACCGCTGTACGTGGTCGGCGACGTCCACGGCTATCTCGACCAGCTGATCGCCGCGCTCCAGGAGCAGGGCCTCCTCGACGCCGCGGGCAACTGGTCCGCCGGGACCGCCCGTCTGTGGTTCCTCGGCGACTTCACCGACCGCGGCCCGGACGGCATCGGTGTGATCGACCTCGTCATGCGGCTGTCCGCCGAGGCCGCCGCGGTCGGCGGCTACTGCAAGGCGCTGATGGGCAACCACGAGCTGCTGCTGCTCGGCGCCAAGCGGTTCGGCGACACGCCGGTGAACTCGGGCGCGGGCACGGCCACCTTCCAGGCGGCCTGGCTGCTCAACGGCGGCCAGAAGACCGACATGGACCGTCTCCAGGACCATCACCTGCAGTGGATGGCCCGCCTCGACGCCATGGAGGAGGTCGACGGCCACCTCCTGGTGCACTCCGACACCACCGCCTATCTCGACTACGGCGACTCCATCGAAGCGGTCAACGACACCATCCGCGAGACCCTCACCCGCAACGACGCCGACGAGTGCTGGGACCTCTTCCGGAAGCTGACCAGGCGCTTCGCCTTCCGCGACGACGGGGGCGCCGAAGCCGTGCTCTCCCTGTTGGACACCTACGGCGGCACCCGGATCGTCCACGGCCACAGCCCCATTCCGTATCTGCTGGGCGAGGTCGGCTCGGAGGAGGGCGAGGACAGCCCGAGCCCCGTGGTCGAGGAACCCCATCTTTACGCCGACGGACTGGCCATCGCGATGGACGGCGGAGTGACCATGGCCGGAAAGCTGCTGGTCCGGCAGCTGCCCCTGGCCGGCTGAGCGGTCACCGGGCAGGCGTCCGCCACGAAGGACCACGCCGGCCAGGGGGCAATTTCTTGAAACCCCCTGTCACGGCGTGCCGTCACCGCTCTACCATCGGCTTATCCGTAGCAGGCTCCCCTCCGTTTCTGCCCAACGGCTCGTCAGCGTGCGAGCCATCAGCCCTACGGAGCATCGGGGGATGCAGATGAACAGCGTTCCGCAGCACCTGCTGAGTGAGGACCGCCAGGAATACGAGCGGATCCTCGACGAGGCGCTGCGCTCCGCCCCGTACCGCCCGGAACTCGCCGCTGTCGGCCAGCGGCTCAACCCCGAGCAACTGCGCACCATGGCGCTCAACGCCACCGCACTGATCACGGCGGCCGCGACGACCGAGTACGCGCACTACGTGAAGGTCCGCGAGGAACTGCGCCACCCGGCGCCGTCCACCCCAGCCGTCAGCGAGGAGATCGGCTCCGCGGAGCCGGGTGCCGCCGCGGTGGGGCTCGCCACCACCATGGGAGAGGTCACCGAGACCGCCGGAGCCGGCGCCATCGCCGTCATCGCGGTGCTCGCTCCCGTTCTCGCCGGAACAGCAGCGGTGATCTTCCTGCTCGTCGGCTACCTGCTGAAGGTCCTCGACCCGGAGCAGACGTTCGCCCGGACCCTCCTGACCACCGGGTGGGTCTTCGGCGCGGTCACGGCGGCCGCGATACTGGTCGCCGCGGTCGGGCTGCTGCTGACCGCACTGCGCAACGGCTCGTCCTCGCTCCAGGCGGGGGCGCACGGCGAGCTCGACGAGGAGGTCGACCGCGCCAGGGAAGCCTGGCGGGACGCGCTGCTGGAGCGCGGCATCATGCCGTTCCTCCGGCACGCCCTCGCCGATCCCGGCGCGGCGGTGATGGACCGTCCGTCACCGACGCCCACGACCGGCCGCATGCCGCATCTCGGGTACAACCGGCCGGGGTTCAGCAGTCCGGACGGGGGACCCGCGGCGGGCCCACGGCCGAGCTTCTCCAGCCCGGACTTCACGAGCCCGGACTTCGGGGGGCCCGAACACCAGCCGGAGTGACCCCCGGCGGGCCGACACCGGGGTGGCAGAAGGACCGGGCCCGCGCCTGCCGAAGCGCGGGCCCCGATCGGTGCCCGGCATGCCCGCGTACGGGCCGCCGGCCCGGCAGACCGGATCAGAGGATGCCCAGCCGACGGGCCGCCGTGACCCAGGCGGGGAACTCGGAGAGCAGCCGGTCGTACAGCTCCGGGTCCGGGAGGGCGCCGATGTCGTCCACGGCGAAGAAACCGACGTTGTCGACGCGCCGGTCCGGCAGTGTGTCGAACCGTTCCAGCACGCCGTAGTCGGACCGGCCCAGGCCCACGAACTGCCAGAAGATCGGCTCCTCCACCGCTTCGCGCAGTTGCCGCTCGATCTCGTTGTTGCGATAGACCCCTCCGTCGGAGAAGAACAGCACCAGGGTGGGATCGGCGGCCGGATTCTCCCTGACGTACGTACGCACCTCGGCGATCGCCTTCTGCTCCTCGTTCTGGATGCCGACCGTCCGCATGTCCACCTGCCCCGGCAGCAGTCCCTTCCGCGGCTTCCTGCTCCGCCGGAACAGGCTCAGCTCACCGACCCGGACGTGGAGCCTGAGCCACTCGGGCAACTCACCGAGGGTCAGGTCCGGCAGCCGGGCCGCATGGGAGGCGAACGTCCACGCCTGCATCGCGCCGTCGTCGTCCAACTGCGCGGCCACGGCGGCCATCCGCTCCACCACGTCCGCCACGACGCCCTTCGCGTACAGGAACGACATGGAGCCGGAGGCGTCCAGGATCAGCACCACACGCGCCGTGACGCCCTGCGCGCCGTGCTTCCGCAGGCTGACCGCCACCTGCTCCTTGCGCAGGGAGAGCCGCTTGCGCATGTCCACGGGAAGCCGCTCCTCGCCCGTGCCCGGACGTGCCGCGGGGGCCGGGAGAGTCGGGGGTGGCGGGGGTGCCGGAGGCATCTCGGGGGCCGGGGGAGCATGCGGGGGCGGAGGGGGCGGTACGGCGGCGGGCGGAACCACGGGTGGCGCCACCGGCGCCGAGGTGGCGAGGCCTGGTTCCTCGTCCACGCTGATGCCGAAGTCCGTGGCGAGTCCGGCGAGTCCCGACGCGTACCCCTGCCCGATCGCCCGGAACTTCCACTGTCCGCCGCGCCGGTACAACTCGCCGCCGATGAACGCCGTCTCCGTCGTCGCCTCCATCTCGAAGCGCGCGAACTCCCGCTGCGTCCCGGCGTCGAGCAGCCGCAGCGTCAGCCCGGACAGCTGACCGAAGGTGCCGCCGTCGGCCGAGGCGCCCAGCACGACCCGCTCGATCCCCGGTTCCAGCGAGCGGAGGTCCACCTCGACCGTGTCGGTCGTGACACCGGCGTCCCGTCGCTTGCCCAGGTGGCGTACGGCACCGGAGACGTGCCGTGGCTGGTTGTAGAAGACGAAGTCCCCGTCGCCCCGCACGCGACCGTCCGCACCGAGCAGCAGGGCCGAGGCGTCCGCGTCCGGCGCGCCGGCCCCTCCCGTCCAGACGAGCACGGCCCGTACGGCCCCGACGGCCACCGGCAGGTTGGCGCCCTTGCTCATGGATGTCGATGTCATGGTCCCAGTCTGCCGACAGAACCCGGCCGTCCGTGGTGGCGGACTCCCGCACGTGGCGGTCCGACGGGGTGGTGCCGTCCCCTCCGCGGTCTTCGGGGAGGACGGTGTCCAGGGTCCACCGGACCCTGAACACCCTTCGACGGACCGTCGGAGCGTCAGTCCGCCAACGGCAGGTACACCCGGTTCCCGCTCGCCGCGAACTCCTTCGACTTCTGGAGCATCCCCTCGGCGATCTCCTCGGGCGAGGCTCCCTCGGCCGCGGAACCACCGAACTGCTCGGCGATGTTCTGGCTGATCTTCATGCTGCAGAACTTCGGGCCGCACATGGAGCAGAAGTGCGCCGTCTTGGCGGGCTCGGCCGGCAGTGTCTCGTCGTGGAACTCGCGTGCCGTGTCGGGGTCGAGGGCCAGATTGAACTGGTCCTCCCAGCGGAACTCGAAGCGGGCGTCGGACAGCGCGTCGTCCCATTCCTGCGCGCCCGGGTGCCCCTTGGCGAGGTCCGCCGCGTGGGCCGCGATCTTGTAGGTGATGACGCCGGTCTTGACGTCGTCACGGTTGGGCAGACCCAGGTGCTCCTTGGGTGTGACGTAGCAGAGCATGGCCGTGCCCCACCAGGCGATCATCGCGGCACCGATGCCGGAGGTGATGTGGTCGTACGCCGGCGCGACGTCCGTCGTCAGCGGGCCGAGCGTATAGAACGGAGCTTCATCACAGATCTCCTGCTGAAGGTCGATGTTCTCCTTGATCTTGTGCATCGGGACATGTCCCGGGCCCTCGATCATCGTCTGTACCTGAAAACGCTTCGCGATCGTGTTGAGTTCCCCGAGCGTCCTCAACTCGGCGAACTGAGCGGCGTCGTTGGCGTCCGCGATCGAACCGGGCCGGAGCCCGTCGCCGAGCGAGTACGTGACGTCGTACGCGGCGAGGATCTCGCAGAGCTCCTCGAAGTTCTCGTAGAGGAACGACTCCCGGTGGTGGGCCAGGCACCAGGCCGCCATGATCGAGCCGCCGCGCGAGACGATGCCGGTCTTGCGGTTGGCGGTGAGCGGTACGTACGGCAGTCGCACGCCCGCGTGGACCGTCATGTAGTCCACACCCTGTTCGGCCTGTTCGATGACCGTGTCCTTGTAGATCTCCCAGGTCAGCTCCTCGGCACGGCCGTCGACCTTCTCCAGTGCCTGGTAGAGGGGCACCGTGCCGATGGGGACGGGGGAGTTGCGCAGGACCCATTCCCGCGTGGTGTGGATGTTGCGGCCGGTGGACAGGTCCATGACCGTGTCGGCGCCCCAGCGGGTCGCCCAGGTCATCTTCTCGACCTCTTCCTCGATGGAGGAGGTGACCGCGGAGTTGCCGATGTTGGCGTTGACCTTCACCAGGAACCGCTTGCCGATGATCATCGGCTCGATCTCGGGGTGGTTGACGTTTGCGGGCAGCACCGCACGGCCCGCGGCGATCTCCTCGCGGACGACCTCGGGGTCGACGTTCTCGCGGACCGCCACGAACTCCATCTCCGGTGTGATCTCTCCGCGGCGTGCGTACCCGAGCTGGGTGACCGCCGTTCCGGGGCGACCCCGGCGCGGCTGGCGCGGACGGCCCGGGAAGACCGCGTCGAGGTTGCGGAGGCCGCCTCGCGGCGCGGTGTGCTTGATCCCGTCGTCCTCGGGGCGGACCGGACGGCCCGCGTACTCCTCGGTGTCGCCCCGGGCGACGATCCAGTGCTCGCGCAGTGGAGCGAGTCCCCTGCGCACGTCCGTGTCGACGGTCGGATCCGTGTACGGGCCGGAGGTGTCGTACAGCGTGACGGACCGCCCGTTGGTGAGGTGCACCTGACGGACCGGCACCCGCAGGTCGGGGCGCGAACCCCCGACGTATGCCTTGTGCCACCCGATGGACTGCCCGGTCCCCGGGGGCTGTTCGCCCAGGGACGCGGCCGACGGCTCGTCCGTCTGGCTGGAGGCAGGCGTGCGAACGTCCTTGTTGGTCATGAGACCTACTCCCTACGCCGGCATTACCCGGTAACAGGTTCAGCGGTCGACGCAGCGGCTTCCGTCCGCCGATGTTTCATGTGAAACATCGCTGAGACGAAGGTCAGCGCCCTCTCAGCCCGGTGCTCCGAGCTCCCGCGTGTGCAAAGGTGCTTCCACGCTAGCGTCATGTCTGGCGCGGTGAACAGAGGGCCCTCGCCGTTCTTGCGATGATCGGTCGGTGACCACGATGCAGCAGCCCCCGTTCCCGCCGTCCGAGCCGCGGCGCGGCCCCGGCGACGGCCATGGCTCCGGAGACGGCCACGGGTACGGGCCGGGGGACGCCAACGGACCGGGCGGTGGGCACGGATGGGCCGACACCGACGGGTCCGGCGGCGCCAACGGATCGGGGGAGGGGCACGGGCACGGACCGGGCCCCCTTCCCGGGCAAGGGCACTCGCACAGTCACAGTCACGGCCCCGCCACACCCGTCTCCAAGCATCTGCGCAAGGTCATCGCGGCCGTGCTGATCCCCTTCGCCGCGGCGGTCGTCGTGGGCCTCGTGGTGCTCTGGCCCGGCGGCGCCCCGTCGCACGAGCGCACCGGTGTCGGCTTCGACCGGCAGAGCCAGCAGGCCACGGTCACCAAGATCGACCAGGTGGACTGCAAGTCGGTGAACGCCTCGGGGGAGACCCCGACCGGCGACACCTCCACCGCCGAGGGTTCCTCCGCCCAGCAGCAGGCGACGGGCGAGTGCAAGAAGGCGACGGTCCGGGTGGACACCGGCAAGGACAAGGGCCGTACGTTCACGGAGATCGTCCAGCCGGACCAGTCACGGCAGTTGCACCAGGGCGAGAAGGTCGTGGTCGCGTACGAGCCCTCGGCGCCCAAGGATCTGCAGTACTCGGTCACCGACGTGAACCGGAAGTTCCCGATGGCGCTGCTCGCCGGGATCTTCGCACTGGCCGTCGTGGTGGTGGGCCGGATGCGCGGCCTCATGGCACTGATCGCGCTGGCCGTCAGTTTCCTCATCCTGACGTTCTTCATCCTGCCCGCCATCCTGGAGGGGGCGAACCCCCTGGTCGTGGCGGTGGTCGGGGCGAGCGCCATCATGCTGATCGCCCTCTACATGTGCCATGGTCTGTCCGCCCGTACGTCGGTGGCCGTGCTCGGCACACTGCTCTCGCTGGTGCTGATCGGTGTACTCGGTTCGGTGTTCATCGGCTGGGCGGCCCTGACCGGCAACACCGACGACAACACCGGTCTGATCCACGGCCTGTACCCGTCCATCGACATGAGCGGTCTGCTGCTCGCGGGCGTGATCATCGGCTCGCTCGGTGTGCTCGACGATGTGACGGTGACACAGACCTCGGCGGTCTGGGAGCTGCACGAGGCGAATCCCACCATGGGCTGGCGGGGCCTGTACCGCGCGGGCATCCGGATCGGCCGTGACCACATCGCCTCGGTCGTGAACACGCTCGTCCTGGCGTACGCGGGTGCCGCGCTGCCGCTGCTGTTGCTCTTCTCGATCGCGCAGAGCAGCGTCGGCGCGGTCGCCAACAGCGAACTGGTCGCCGAGGAGATCGTGCGCACCCTGGTCGGCTCGATCGGTCTGGTCGCCTCGGTGCCCGTCACCACCGCGCTGGCGGCCCTGGTGGTCTCGGCGGACCGTCCCGGGGCCCGGATCGCCCCCACGGCGGCCACAGGGCCGCCGGCGCCCGTACAGGAGCCCTCGGGGGGCCGGGGGCCGGTGCGGGGCGGCAAGGGCCGTCGCCGCAAGCACTGAGGCCTCCGCGCACCCGCCACGGGTGTGCGGAGGAGTTTCCCCAGGGATGTGCGGAAGCGTTCCTCCACGGGGGCGCGGGTCGTTTTTTCAGCCCGCGCTCTGCTCCTCCGCCAGGATGCGGTCCAGCGCCTCGTCGAGGTGGGTGTCGAAATCCGCGAGGGAGCGTTCCTGTCCCAGCGGTACGAGTTTGTCGGTGCGGTCGAGGAAGGCCACCAGGGGCGCCGCGCCGGACCGGAACAGGGCGTGGTCACCGCCCACCTGAAGCCGGATCAGCACCTCGCCGAACGCGTCCGGATCGGCGGGCGCGATGTGCACATCGCCGTCACCGCACGGCCGGCCCACGCCGTCGATCAGCAACTCCCGCCCGAAGGCCCAGGTCACGGGCGCGTCACCGGGCAAGTGGAAGGTCAGCCGCACGGCGTAGGGATCACAGGTCTCGTAGCGCAGCTCCACCGGGATGCGGAAGGACAGCTCCTCCGACACGAGGAAGCTCATCATGACCTCTGCCTGTACCGACTCGCGCATCGCCTACCCCGTCGTTTGCCGTCGACTGGCCAGGAATCGTCCCCCTGACACTGCTGAAATCTTGCTCAACGTACACAACAGATCACAAGGAGTGAGTTTTCAGATGCTGATAGAGATCGCGAGTGACCCCAGTAGTCTGCCGATCTCACCTTGCAATTGTCGTGCCGCCGGTAGCAGTCGGTCGGCCTGGTGGACAGGGAGAGAAATGGCCATCGTCGCGGCGGTCGTCCCCGCGGTGATGGGCAGCGCGGCACACACCGTCCCCAGCGCGTACTCCTGCCGCTCGGTGACGGGATCCATCCGTCCCGTCCGCTCCAGACGTCGCAACAGACCGGCCTCGTCACGCACCGTGTACGGGGTGAGCGACCGCACGGGATAGCGGTCGAGGTGGTCCCGGCGGGCCCGCTCGTCGAGCTGGGACAGCAGACACTTGCCGATCGCGTGGGCGTGCCCGGTCTCCCTGAAGTCGGCCCACTCCTCCACCGCCGGACTCCCTGGGGTGGCCGCGACGCACATGACCTCGATCTCGCCGTCGCGGTAGACCGCGTAGTACACGGGCGCACCGATCGAGTCCCGGAACCGGGCGAGCGCGTCGCTCACCGTGCTGCGACGTTTCTGCTGGGCTCCGCTGCTGCTCAACCGCTCGGCTGCCTCACCGAGGAAGAACAGACCCTTCTCCCGGCACAGATAGCCCTCGTGGACCAGGGTGCGCAGCAGGTGGTACGCCGTGGGCAGCGCGAGTCCGGCCTCCCGGGCGAGCTGTTTCGCGGGGGCTCCGTGCTCACGCGCGGCGACGGCCTCCAGGAGACGCATCGCCCGTTGCACGGACCCGATCAGGGTCGTGGGGTGCGGCTCCGCGGGCGCGGCCTCCAGGCGGCCGGTCCGCGCGGCCGGCAACGGTGCGCGGATCTCCGCGGGCGAGGAGCGCGGCTGGGCCGGCGGGGCGTAGGAGGCGGCGGAGGCACTGGACCGCTGGACGGGTGGAGTGAGTGATTCTGCGGGTGCGGTGTCGACCGTGGCCAAGGGGCACTCCCGAAGCGCGAGGGGAACCGCCCGTGCGGGGGGACACGGGAGGGGGCGCTGCCCGCGGGGAGTCGGCCCCGCGTCGAATTCCGGACTTTAACCGCCTGCCACCGCTCACAGACGGCCCCGCCGGAAAACTTCCCTCGGCCGAGGGAACCTGGAGTTCCCTTTGCCCACCTGCCGTTACCCGCGACTCACCCGGTGGTGCGTCACCAGTCGCCGCGTGAGGACGAACTCGACGTGAACTTGCGCACCACGTAGATCAGGCCGCCGACGAGCGCGACGAACACCAGCGCCTTGAAGAGCAGGCCGATCACCACGGTGAGCACACTCACTATCACCGTGCCGAACACGACCAGAGCGATGACCGGCACCGCGATCCACTTCACCCACCACGGCATCCCGTTGAAGATCTCTCGCATCGCCCTTGTCCTTGCCTCTCTTCGCCCGTCGTCCCAAGTCCGGGACTCCGATTCCGGGTTCTCCGACTGTCCTGCGTTCGATGCTAGGGCCCAGAGGGGCGGCTGCGGGCGTCTCGCACCCCTTGTCCTCCCCTGACCGTTCCCCTAGGGAACCCTGAGACCGGGCTCAGCTCTCCGGTGGAGAGAACATCACCAGCACCCGCAGGTCCTCGGTGATGTGGTGGAACTTGTGGGCGACGCCCGCGGGGACGTAGACGACGCTGCCGCGCGCCACCTGGGTGGTCTCCAGGCCGACCGTGATCGCGGCCCGGCCGCTCGCCACGAAGTACACCTCGTCCTGCTGGTGGGGCTGCTGGGAGTCGCGCTCGCCCGCGTCGAGGGCGTACAGGCCGACCGACATGTTCCGCTCGCGCAGGAACTGCAGATAGGCGCCGTCGTTGGCGGCGCGCTCCGCCTCCAGTTCGTCCAGCCGGAATGCCTTCATCGTCCTCGTCCGCTCCCGTGCTCAGCGGGCTGTCCACAGCCCTGCTCGCCAGTCGATCTCTTCTGCCACGATCAGACACATGAAGAATTTCGTAGTCAAGACGATCGCCAACGCCGGGGCCCTGGCCGTGGCCGTATGGGTACTCGACAAGATCACCCTGACAGGTGACAGCACCGGCAAGAAGGTCGGCACACTGCTGCTCGTCGCACTGGTCTTCGGGCTGGTGAACTTCCTGGTCAAGCCGATAGTAAAGATCCTGACCTTCCCGCTGTTCATTCTCACGCTCGGTCTGATCACCCTCGTGGTCAACGCCCTGATGCTGCTGCTCACCTCGTGGCTGGCCGACAAACTGGACCTGAGCTTCCACGTCGAGGGCTTCTGGACGGCCGTCCTGGGCGGCCTGATCATCTCGGTGGTGTCCTGGGCGCTCAATGTGGTCCTTCCCGACGGCGACGACGACTGAGAGAGCCCGATGTCCTATCGCGTCTGCTTCGTCTGTACCGGCAACATCTGCCGCTCCCCCATGGCCGAGTCCGTTTTCCGTGCTCGCGTCGAGGAGGCCGGACTCGACGGCGTGATCGAGGTCGACAGCGCGGGCACGGGCGGCTGGCACGAGGGCGACGGTGCGGACTCCCGCACCGTCGCCGTGCTGGAGGCGGCCGGCTACGGGAGCGACCACACGGCCCGTCAGTTCCGCGCCGCGTGGTTCTCCCGTCTCGACCTCGTCATCGCCCTGGACTCCGGCCACCTGCGGGACCTGCGCCGTCTCGCGTCCACTCCGGAGGACGCGGACAAGGTCCGTCTGCTGCGGTCGTACGACCCCGCGGCGGGCGACGATCCGGACGTCCCCGATCCGTATTACGGACGTCTGAGCGATTTCGAGGAGTGTCTTGAGATGGTGGAGGCGGCGAGCCATGGACTGCTCGCCGCTGTTCAGCAGGAACTGAAGGGACGGGCGGCATGACGTCAGGGGATTTCGTCACAGGTAGCGGCGACGGCACACGCGCGGTGCGGGCGGGGCTGCCCGAGCCCGTCAAACACGAGCCGACCCTGCCGGGTCCGGTCTTCGCCGCGCATTTCCATCTGCCGGGCGATCCGACCGGCCCGTACACCTACGGCCGTGACGAGAACCCGACCTGGACGCTTCTGGAGCGTGCCATCGGCGAGCTGGAGGCACCGGGCCAGGAGGGCGTGACCACACTCGCCTTCCCCTCCGGGATGGCCGCCATCTCCGCGGTGCTCTTCTCGCAGCTGCGGGCCGGGGACGTGGTGGTCCTGCCCGACGACGGCTACCAGGTGCTGCCACTGGTCCGCGAGCAGCTCACCGCGTACGGCATCGAGGTGCGTACCGCGCCGACCGGCGGTGACGCACAGCTCGGCGTCCTCGACGGCGCCAAGCTCCTGTGGATCGAGACCCCTTCGAACCCGGGTCTCGACGTGTGCGACGTACGACGGCTCGTCGAGGCGGCCCACGCCCAGGGCACCCTCGTCGCCGTCGACAACACCCTGGCCACGCCGCTCGGACAGCGGCCGCTGGAGCTGGGAGCCGACTTCTCGGTGGCCAGCGGAACGAAGATGCTCACCGGGCACGGCGACATCCTCCTGGGATACGTCACCGCGCTCGACGCCGGTGCGATGGCGCCCGTGCGGCGCTGGCGGAAGATCGTCGGGGCGATCCCCGGCCCCATGGAGGCCTGGCTGGCCCACCGCTCACTGGCCACCCTCCAGTTGCGCGCCGACCGGCAGAACGCCAACGCACTGGTCATCGCCGAGGCACTGCGGGGCAGGCCCGAGGTGACCGGGCTGCGCTATCCGGGCCTGCCCGACGACCCCTCGCACAAGATCGCCTCGCAGCAGATGCGGCGCTTCGGATGCGTGGTCTCCTTCACGCTGTCCACGCGCGCACGTGCCGACCGGTTCCTCGACGCGCTGCGTCTGGTGGACGACGCGACGAGCTTCGGAGGGGTGCGGTCCACCGCGGAGCGGCGCGGCCGATGGGGCGGCGACGCGGTGCCGGAGGGCTTCATCCGCTTCTCGGCCGGCGCCGAGGACCCGGAGGACCTGGTGGCGGACGTGCTCCGCGCACTCGACGAGTCCGCGGATTGACCTCATGCTGAGCGGTCATTGACCTCTTGCTGAGCGGTCGGTGACTAGGCTGCGCCCTGCGTCCGACCGTCCGCTCGGCGCCTCGCTCCGTACGACGGACGGTCCGAGCCTCCCCCCTCGTGGCTCGGACCGTCCCGGTTCTTTGCGCTAAGAACCGCGCGAACAAGGCTAGTTGACTCTGTGTCAGTGTCCAATCACAGTAGCGACAGCGACCTATCGACTTATTTATAGTTGGGGCCCGGTCGGGAGTGCTGGGAAAGGAGGGGCAGCATGGATTTGGCCCTGCTGCGGACGTTCGTGACCGTGCACCGGGCCGGTTCCTTCACTCGTGCCGCCGCGCTGCTCGGCCTCTCCCAGCCTGCGGTCACCTCGCAGATACGCACCCTGGAACGGCAGTTGGGGAGGCCGCTCTTTCTGCGCCAGGCCCGCGGTGTGACGCCCACGACGATCGGGGACGAGCTCGCGCACAAGGCCGCGCCCCATCTCGACGCCCTGGTGGAGATCGCCGAGGCAGGGCTCGACGAGGACTCGTCGCTGCGTACCCTCCATCTCGCCGGGCCCCCGGAGTTCACCGCAGAGCGGGCGCTGCCCGCCCTGACCGAGCTGACGGGCGACGACGGGCAGGGATTCGCGCTGCGTGCCTCGTTCGGCAACGCCGAGGAGACGTTGGAGGGGCTGGCCGCCGGGCACCATGATCTGGCCATCACCACGGCCCGTCCGCGTGGGGCTCTGCTCACCGCGACCCCGCTCTGCGACGAGGAGCACGTCCTGGTGGCGGCTCCGCGCTGGGCCGCCCGCATCAGTCCCGGAAGGCTCCGCCGCAAGGGCTCGCCGGTCCTGGACAACTTCCCCGTGGTCGAGGTCCACGAGTCGCTGCCGCTGGTGGCCCGCTACTGGGCCGCCGTCTTCGACTCCCGTCCGGCCGCCTCGGGCACGGTGGTCGTCCCCGATCTGCGCGCCGTGCTCGCCTGTGCCGTCACCGGCGCGGGACTCGCGGTGCTGCCGCGATACCTGTGCGCCGAATCCCTGGAGCGCGGAGACGTCGTGGCGCTCCTCGACCCGGTGGTGCCTCCGCTGCGTACGTACTTTCTGGTGGTCCGCACCGGCACGCTGGCCATGCCGCACATCGCTCGGGCCTACGAATGGCTGCTGCGGGCCGCGGCGGACTGGAGCTGAGGTGACCGGCCCCGGGCGCCTTCCGCGGTGCGAGGAGACCCGGCCCCGGGCGCCTTCCACGGTGCTCGGATGGCGCTCCTCGAACGGTTCTTCCGAAGCCCTCGAGGGTCCAGGATGTTTCACGTGGAACCTGCCGGGCCACATTCCTCCCATGACCGTCCGACCCGTGGTCAAGCGCACCGCCCGTGCCATCCTGCTCGATGGCGACGACCTGATTCTGATCAAACGCACCAAGCCTGGTGTCGATCCCTACTGGCTCACACCGGGCGGTGGGGTCGAACCGGAGGACACGACCGTCATCGACGCACTTCACCGTGAGGTCCACGAGGAACTCGGCGCGAAGGTCACCGACGTGGTGCCCTGCTTCGTCGACACGGTCGAGCACATCGGCGACGACGGCGGCTCCACCGGCGTGAAGGTGCAGCACTTCTTCGTCTGCCGTCTGGAATCCATGGATCCGGCCCTGCGGCACGGCCCCGAGATGGACGAGCCCTGCGGCGAGTACGAGATCGTGCGGGTGCCCTTCACCCGGGTCGGTATCGCCTCCGTCCACCTCGTACCGCTTTCCCTGCGCCACTATCTCGACGGGAACATCGAAGGCGTACGGGCCATGCACGCGCCCGACCTGGGCTGACGTCCTCTGGCCGCACGACTTCGCGCTCGCCCCCGGCAGTGCGCGCTCTCGGATCAGTCCCCGGCCCCGACGAGTTCCTCGACCGAGTCGTGGCGGATGCGGTCCGACGGGATGCCGGCGTCCCTCAGCGCGTCCATCCCGCTGCGGATCATGCCCGGCGGCCCGGAGAGATAGGCGTCGTACTCGTTCCACGGTCCGTACTCACGCACGGCGTCGGGCAGGTGGAGATGGGCCTGGTGGTCCACGATCGGACGGACGGCGAGCCAGGGGTGGCTCTGCTGAAGCCGCAGCATCGTGTCGATGTCGTACAGGTCGTGATCGGTGCGGGCACCGTAGAAGACCTCGACCGGGCGCCGCTCCCCGTGCTCGGCGACGTCCTCGACCAGCGCCTTGATGGGCGCGATGCCGGTACCGCCGCCTAGACAGAGCAACCCGCTGTCGCTGCTGTGGTCGACGGTCATCGATCCGGCCGGCGGCCCGAGACGGATGATGTCGCCGGGACGCGCACGGTGCACCAAGGCGTTGGACACCCACCCCGCCGGAACCGCCTTCACATGGAACGACAGCAGTCCGTCGGACCGGGGCGCGGAGGCGAACGAGTAGTGCCGCCAGATCCGGGGCCACCACGGTGTCTCCAGGCTCGTGTACTGCCCGGCGAGGAAAGGATACGGCTGGTCCGGTCGCACGGTGATGACGGCGACGTCAGGGGTCCTGAGATCGTGCGCGACCACCTCGGCGTACCACCAGGCCGGGGCCCTCAGCTCGTCCGAGGCCGCCGCGTCGATCATGACCTGGGAGATGGTCGTGTACGCGCGCACCCAGGCCGCCTCGGTCTCGGCGTCCCAGATCGCCGAGGCGAACCGGCTGAGCGAGCCGATGAGGCACTCGCCGACGGCCGGGTAGTGCTCGGGCCGGGTGCCGTACTTGCGGTGACCACGCCCGAGGTTCTGCAGATAGTCGACGAGCACCGGCGTGTTGTCGATGTGCTCGGCGGCGGTCAGCAGCGCCTTGAGCAGACGGTCCCGCTGGGTGTCCATCGCGGCGGGGAACAGCGACCGGAGATCCGGGTGCCGTACGAAGAGCAGCGCGTAGAAGTAGGAGGTGACCTTGTCGGCGACGGGGCCGACCTCGGCCATGGTCCGGCGGATGAGTACGGCGTCGGGGGACGGCTCCGCGACGGCCGCGGGCCTTCCCGCGGGCACCGACGGACGGATCGGTCCCGGTTGCGTGGGGACGGGAGGCCGGACCGCGGCGGGTTCCGCCGGCGGCACGCTCCCCGGTCCCCGCATCGCCGGTGCCTGGAAGGCCGTGGCAGCGTCCCGGACGGGCTCCGGAGCCCCCTGAGCCGCGACTCGCTGCACCGCGTCCTCAAGAGCGGATATTCGCCTCTGTGCGCCCGTCTCCTCGCCTGGGCGACCGGCTTGGGCCACGGGGCTGTCGGAGCTTCCCTCCGCCGCCCCGGGCTCGGTGGAGCGGCCCACGGGGCGCAACGCGGCCAGCCGGCTGGCTCCTTCGGCCTCCCGCTCTCTGTCGGCGGGGGTCGGTGCGGGTTCCTTGCGCGGCGTGAACCAGCCGCTCCCGCCATTTCCTCCGGAAGTGCCGTTGTCGGCCGACGTGGTGGTCGGAGCGTCCATACTGTGCCTCGCCTCGAACATCTTTCGGTCGGTCTATGCACTTCCGCGTTCGGAAAATGCCTGCTTTCCCCCGTAGACGGCTTGCTCTCCTGCCCCGTTCAGTCCTCTGACCAATGCGGCCACATTCAATCCAGGCTTTCGCACGGCGCGGACAAGTAAGGCGAGAACGTGACATTGACCGCATCGCCCTCACCGCAGCATCCCACTCCGCGTCAACGCCCGTCCGCATAACGGAAAATTCGGGTCTCGATCTTTCCGTCCCGTTACGCTGCATTGGCCTGCGTTCACGCCCCACGACATGCCCGCACATCGCGGCACCGCGAACCGGAGTCGACCATACCGGCAGTCGCCCCACAGACAAGTCGGCTCTTCCCTCGAAGTGATCGAACGAGGTACCGCCCATCAATTCCTTTGATTACAGGGCCTGTCGGACCAATTCATAGGCGTCCCGCAGACTCCGTCCCATGTAGGAGTGCGTGGCGAGGCCGGCCAGATGCCGGTCCGCGTTGATGGCCACGGACACCGGCACCGTCTCGAACAGGTCCTTGTCCGAGAGCGAGTCGCCGTAGGCGACGCAGTCGGCCCGCCTCACCCCGAACTCTTCACAGAGCCGGTTCGCGATCTGCACCTTCGCCGCCGCGCTGAGAATGCCGGCGAGGTCGACGGGCTCCGTGAAGGGCAGGGCCGGGTAGCGCGAGCCGTAGGCCGCGTGCGCGCCCCACGTCGTCAGCCGCTCGACGAAGAAGGAGGGCGAGAGCGAGATCACGGCGCAGTAGTCCCCGTTGTCCCTGATCTCGTCCCAGACCTCCTCGATGCCGGACAGCCAGGGCGCTTGTTCGAAGGCCGTGGCCACATGCGCGTCCGTGAGCTGTGCCCACAGGGCGTACACCCGCGTGGCGTATTCCGGAGGGTCGATGTGTCCTGCCGAGATCGCTTGCTCGATCGCGATGGTCTCGGCCTCCAGACCGATCTGCCGCGAGATCTCCAGGGGTGCGGAACTCCCGTACAACAGTGTTCCGTCGAGGTCGAAGAGATGAAGGCGTGCCATGCGAGCCGAGGCTAGTGGCAGAGCCGTCTTCGCTGTTTCACGTGAAACGTCCGTACGCGCCCGGTAGCGAGGGGACGACGTGGCCAAAAGCGCATGCGTCCGCGCGCAAACAGGTGGACGTCAGGGGTCCGTGTCGGACAGCCTGACCTGCGTGTCGACACCTTCCCCCCTTGCTCTGCCCATCCGTCGCCTGACGCTCCGCGATCTCACCGCCTGCGCCGACTTGTCCGAGGACCGGGGGTGGGCCCGCGAAGAACACAAATGGGGTCTGCTTCTGACAGCGGGGAAGGGATACGGCATCGACGCTCCGGACGGCGGCCTGGTCACCGCGTGCGTGGTGACCGAGTACGGCACGCCGGGCCGGCCCGATCTGGGGGCGATCGGAATGGTGCTGGTGGCGAAGCGATATGCCCGCCAGGGCGTCGGCCGACGGTTGATGCGCCATGTGGTGGCGGGGACGGGCCTCACCTCACTGACCCTGCACGCGACGCCTTATGGGCAGCCGCTCTACGAGGAGCTCGGCTTCAAGGTCACGGGCCGCGCCGAGATGGTCCTCGGACCGTTCGTCCTCGACGGACCGGCCCCAGAGGTCTCCACACGCCCGGCGGGCGCCGAGGACCTTACCGGGATCCTCCGGCTCGACGCGGAGGTCTTCGGCCTCGACCGCACGCACATGATCACGCGTCTTCCCGCCTTCTCCGACCAGCTGCGCGTCGCCGAGGAGAACGGCCGGATCACCGGCTACGCGGCCGCCTGGCCCAACATGGACACCCATGTCGTAGGTCCCCTGATCGCCCGCGACACGGAGACCGCGAAGGCACTCGTCACCTCACTGGCCGCCCGTACCGACCGGCATCTGCGTACGGACATCGACGTACGGCACGAAGAACTGCTGTCCTGGGTGAAGGCGTGCGGCCTGGAAACCGTCGGATTCAACGCCGTGATGGCGTACGGGATCTCGGAGCTGCCCGGCGACTGGACGCGGCGCTTCGCGCCGTTGACCGTCGCGGCCGGCTGAGGAACCACCTGACGCGGCAGGGCGCTTCCCCGGCGCGGAAGTGCCGTCCCCCGCATCTGCTGGGGACGGCACTTAGGCGAGGGGCGCGATCAGGCGAGAGCGTCCACGGCGGCGACGGCGAACCCGTGGTCCTGCTCCGGCGCTCCACCGCCGACACCGATGGCACCGATCAGACGCCCGTCACGGTGGACCGGCACACCGCCGGCTATGAACAGCAACGGGCGGTCGAGCGCGGTGGGCAGCGTGTGGAAGAGGCCGCCGGGCTGGACCGCGTCGACGAGGTCGGCGGTGGCCGAGTCCAGCTGGAGGGCCGTGTAGGCCTTGCGGGTGCTGGTCTCGCCGGAGATCAGGACGGCCCGGTCGTCGCGCCGGAAGGCGAGCAGATGACCGCCCGCGTCGAGGACGGTGACACTGACCGTGACTCCGGCCTCCTCGGCGGCCCGGCGGGCCGCGGAGAGGAGAACCTCGGCGTCCTCGATGGTCAGGGGGGCGACAGCGGTGACGGTGGTGGTGGCGCTCATGAAGGGCTTTCTCCTTGTGGGGGTGTACTCGGCCTGGGCCTGCCGGGGGACCGGGTCGGTCGTCGCCGGTGGCCGTCTGGCGGTGAGTGGGCGAGCCGGTGGGCTCAGTGGTGGACGGCGGTCCGCCGCTCGGCGGACGCGCCTTCGGTGACGACGGCGCCGGGGGCGGCCGACCGGCGCTCCAGCGCGGCCGAGAGGATCGCGAGGACCAGGGCGCCGCCGGCCAGCGCGGCGCCGACCCAGTTGGGGGCCGTGTAGCCCAGGCCTCCCGCGATGACGATGCCGCCGAGCCAGGCCGAGAGGGCGTTGCCGAGGTTGAAGGCGCCGATGTTCACGGCCGAGGCCAGCGTGGGGGCGCCGTGCGCCTGGTCCAGGACACGCTTCTGGAGCGGTGGCACGGTCGCGAACCCGAGGGCGCCGATCAGAGCGATGGTGACCGCCGCGAGGATCTTGTTGTGCGCCGTCACGGTGAACAGCGCGAGCACGACGGCGAGGCCGCCCAGGGACGTGTACAGCATCGGCATCAGGGCCCGGTCGGCGAACCTGCCGCCGACGAGGTTCCCGCCGACCATGCCGAGGCCGAAGAGGACCAGCAGCCAGGTGACGGAGCTGTCGGCGAATCCGGCCACGTGGGTCATCATCGGCGCGATGTACGTGATGGCCGCGAAGACACCGCCGAAACCGAGCACGGTCATCGCCATGGCCAGCAGGACCTGGACGTTCTTGAAGGCGGCGAGTTCATGGCGCAGGCGGACGCCTTCGGGCTTCGGCATCTCGGGGACCAGCTTGGCGACGCCCAGCAGACCGATCACGCCGAGCGCCGCCACGCCCGCAAAGGTGACCCGCCAGCCCGCGGACTGACCGACCAGCGTGCCCAGCGGGACACCCACGACATTGGCGATGGTGAGCCCGCTGAACATCATGGCGATCGCGCCGGCCTTCTTCTCGGGCGCGACCAGCTCGGCGGCGACGACCGATCCGATGCCGAAGAACGCGCCGTGGGCGAGAGAGGCGACCACCCGGCCCACCAGCATCAGTCCGAAGACCGGCGCCACGGCGGAGAGCAGGTTGCCGAGGACGAAGAGCCCCATCAGCAGCATCAGCATCCGCTTGCGGGACACCTTCGTGCCGAGCGCGGTCATGATCGGGGCGCCGATCACGACGCCGAGGGCGTAGCCGGTCACCAGGAGCCCGGCGGTGGGGATGGAGACACCGAAATCGCCGGCGACCTCAGGCAGCACACCCATGATCACGAACTCGGTGGTTCCGATTCCGAAGGCCCCGATCGCGAGGGCCAGAAGCGCGAGAGGCATGGTGGGGTACACCTTCCCAGAAGATTGCAGGAGCGCTTTGCGTGCGTTCACAATAGTTGCAGGCGCGGGTTAAATGCAACAGCGGACTATTGCACCCGTGCCCTACCCTGGTGTCAGCCGCTCCGGGACGGAGGAACACGCCATGACAGCCACGGACCCCGCACTCACCGCCCTCGCGCAAGGGTGGTGCGCCCTCTCACTGCTGCACGGGAGGATCGAGGCCCACATCGAGCGCGCCCTGCAGGCCGGGCACGACCTGAGCGTGCGGGAGTACTCCCTGCTCGACGTGCTCAGCCGGCAGCACGACGGCGAGGGCGGCCATCTGCAGATGAAGCAGGTCGCGGATGCGGTCGTGCTCAGCCAGAGCGCCACCACCCGGCTCGTCACCCGGCTCGAGGACCGTGGGCTCCTGTCCCGCTATCTCTGCCCGACCGACCGCCGCGGCATCTACACGAACGTCAGCGAGGCAGGCCTCAAGCTGCTCGACGAGGCACGGCCCACCAATGACGCCGCCCTGCGCGAGGCACTCGACGAAGCGGCCGAGAACCCCGCGCTGGCACCGCTGGTCCGGGTCGTGGAATCGGCGAGCGTGCCCGCATAGGCCCTGCAGAGACGGCTTCCACCGCTGTATAGGCTGCGGCCATGGGAGATCTTGAGATCCGGCCGGCCGTCGCGGAAGACGTTCCCGCCATCGTCGCGATGCTCGCCGACGACATGCTCGGGGCGCAGCGGGAGTCGCCCGACGATCTGACCCCCTATCTGGCCGCGCTCGAACGGCTCAGCAAGGACCCCAACCAGCACCTGGTCGTGGCCGTGCGCGCGGGACAGGTCGTCGGCACCCTGCAACTCACCATCATTCCCGGACTGTCCCGCAAGGGCTCGACCCGTGCCCTCATCGAAGGGGTGCGGGTGCATACCGACGAACGCGGCAGCGGCCTCGGCACCCGGATCATCGAGTGGGCCGTCGACGAATCCCGGCGTCAGGAATGCCGGTTGGTCGAGCTGACCTCCGACGCCACTCGCACCGACGCCCACCGCTTCTACGAGCGGCTCGGCTTCACCGCCTCGCACGTAGGTTTCAAACTGGCGCTCTGAACGCAGCCGACCGCGACGCCCCGGGTCCCGTCTGCGCCAAGGCGCCCTGTTTCACGTGAAACAGGGCGCCACTCGATGCATCGCCGCCTACGGGATCCCGCGCCACCCCTCGGGGTCCACCCCGCCGGGCACAGGAGCGCTCTGGTCGTACGGCTGACGCGTGAAGACGAACGACCCTAGGTCCAGGTGGCTCAGGGACCCGTCGGGGCGCCGTACCGCCCTCAGCGGCTCCCCCGTGTAGTAGCCGTCGAGTCCCGTCCAGGTGCCGTCGCCGTTCGGCCTGAAGCGTGAACGGCGCCCGGCACCCGCCGGCGGGCCCAGCTCGACCATGCCGTCGGCGGTGAGGCGCAGCGCATACCCCTGGGTCCCCCAGTACCAGGGGCCCGCCAACTCCAGTACCGCCGGTTCGATCGCGGAGGCCGGACGCCACGGTTCAGGAATCCGCGGCTCGGCGTCGGCGACGATCCGTACGAGATCGGCGGCCAGCGTCAACGGTCGCGGACCGGAGGTGCAGTTGGTCAGGACCACGGCCGACACGTCGTCCCGTACGCCGATGAGGAGGGCCGCCATGAAGCCGGGCAGCGAACCCGAATGCCCGGCGAGAATCCGGCCCGACCGGTGGAGCACCTGCAGTCCCAGACCGTAGGCGTCGCCCGAGGCCAACTCCTCGGCCTCCGGAGGAGCCGCGGGCCTCCGCATCTCCCGCAGGGACTCCACGCCGAGCACCCGGTCGTCCCCCTCGGCCAGGAAGACCGCGAAGCGCGCCAGGTCGCCTGTGGTGGACCACAGTTGCCCGGCGGGTGCCATCCGGCCGAGGTCCTCGGCGGGCTCCGGCATCATGACGTCCGCCCACGGGTGCACGGCCCAGCCGCCCGCGTGAGGTGCCTGCGGTGTCCCACTCGTGCGGTGCAGACCCAGGGGTTCGAGGACCTCGCGTCGCAGGACCTCCTCCCAGGGTGCCCCGCGAACTTCCTCGACCAGAGCGCCCAGCAGGGTGTAGCCGGGGTTCGAGTAGTGATGGAGCCGCCCGGCCGGGTGCAGGAACGGCTGTTCGCCGAGGACATCGGCCAGCTCCGGCCGCAGGAATCCGGGGGTGCGTTCCCACCAGGAGCCGGGTGTCTCGGCCGCCAGGCCTGCGGTGTGCGCGAGGAGTTGGGCGATGGTCGCCTCCCCCGCATCCGTCCCCGGCAGATGCTTCTCCAGCGGGTCGCCCAGATCCAGCAGCCCTTCGTCCCGCAGCCGCAGCACCAGCACGGCCGTGAAGGTCTTGGTGATCGAGCCGATCCGGTACTGCACGTTCTCGTCGGGGCCGTGCCCGTCCACCGAGGTCCGCGATCCGTGCCACACCGTCTGCCCACCCCGGACCACCGCGGCGACCAGCGACGGCGCCCTGCCGTCGGCCTGAGCGACGGCGATGCGATGCGACAGAGCCCGGCGCGTGGCGGGAAGCAGCTCTTCCTGAGGCGTTGTCATACCCCCAGTCCACCCGGGCCGGCGCCCCACGTCGAGTCCATTTGCCCGGACGCCGGCGGATGTCCACGCTGAGCCCCCTGCACCAGAGCTACCAGCGAGCCCAGTTCGCGCACCGATGAGTTTCCCGCGCCGCGCTGGTCTACACGCCGACACCCGCGGACGGAAGGCTGAGCCATGCGGAAACTGATCTACGGCATGAACCTGACCCTGGACGGCTACATCGCCACGGCCGGCGACGACATCGGCTGGAGCGGACCGCCGAGCGACGAGCTGTTCCAGTGGTGGCTCGACCACGAGCGGGCGAGTGGCCTGTCGCTGTACGGACGGAAGCTGTGGGAGACGATGAGCTCCTACTGGCCGACCGGTGACCAGCAGCCCGACGCCACCCCGGCGGAGATCGAGTTCGCGCGGAACTGGCGGGACACGCCGAAGGTGGTGTTCTCCTCGACGCTCGACAAGGTCGACTGGAACACCCGCCTGGTCACCGGCGACGCGCTCGCCGAGATCACCCGGCTCAAGGCCGAGGACGGCGGCCCGATGAACATCGGCGGCGCGACGCTTGCCGGAGCGGCCATGCGCGCCGGGCTGATCGACGAGTACGTGATCGCCACTCATCCGGTCCTGGTGGGCAGCGGCACGCCGTTCTTCGCCGCGCTGGACGGCTGGGTGAACCTGAACCTGGTGGAGACACGGACACTGCCCGGCGGCGTGGTCCTGACCAGGTACGAGACGAGGCGCTGAGCGGCATCACCCGGGAGCCGCCACAGGGCACCGGATCAGGTCTGGGCCATGTCCACGAAGCGGGAGTAGTGGCCCTGGAAGGCCACCGTGATCGTGGCCGTCGGGCCGTTACGGTGCTTGCCGACGATGATGTCCGCCTCGCCCGCCCGGGGTGACTCCTTCTCGTACGCGTCCTCGCGGTGGAGCAGGATCACCATGTCCGCGTCCTGCTCGATCGAGCCGGACTCACGCAGGTCGGAGACCATCGGCTTCTTGTCCGTGCGCTGCTCGGGGCCACGGTTGAGCTGCGACAGCGCGATCACGGGCAGTTCCAGCTCCTTGGCCAGCAGCTTCAGGTTTCGCGACATGTCGGAGACCTCCTGCTGGCGGCTCTCGGAACGCTTGCCGCCCGACTGCATCAGCTGCAGATAGTCGATCACGACGAGCTTCAGGTCGCTGCGCTGCTTGAGGCGGCGGCACTTGGCGCGGATCTCCATCATCGACAGGTTCGGGGAGTCGTCGATGTAGAGCGGCGCGGCCGAGACGTCCGGCATCCGGCGCGCGAGCCGGGTCCAGTCCTCGTCGGTCATCGTGCCGGACCGCATGTGGTGCAACGCCACACGTGCCTCGGCGGACAGCAGGCGCATCGCGATCTCGTTGCGCCCCATTTCGAGGGAGAAGATCACGCTGGGCATGTTGTGCTTGATGGAGCAGGCCCGAGCGAAGTCCAGCGCGAGCGTCGACTTACCCATGGCGGGACGGGCCGCGATGATGATCATCTGGCCCGGATGCAGCCCGTTGGTGAGCGAGTCGAGGTCGGTGAAGCCGGTCGGAACACCGGTCATCTCCCCCGACCGCGAACCGATCGCCTCGATCTCGTCGAGGGCGCCCTCCATGATGTCGCCGAGCGGGAGATAGTCCTCGGTGGTGCGCTGCTCGGTGACGGCGTAGATCTCGGCCTGGGCGCTGTTGACGATCTCGTCGACGTCGCCGTCGGCCGCGTATCCCATCTGTGTGATGCGCGTGCCGGCCTCGACCAGCCGGCGCAGCACCGCGCGCTCGTGGACGATCTCCGCGTAGTACTCGGCGTTGGCCGCGGTCGGGACCGTCTGGACGAGGGTGTGGAGGTAGGACGCGCCGCCGACCTTGGTGATCTCGCCGCGTTTGGTGAGCTCGGCCGCGACGGTGATCGGGTCGGCCGGCTCGCCCTTGGCGTACAGGTCGAGGATCGCGGTGTAGATCGTCTCGTGCGCGGGCCGGTAGAAGTCGTGGCCCTTGATGACCTCGACGACATCGGCGATCGCGTCCTTGGACAGGAGCATGCCACCGAGGACGGACTGTTCGGCGTCCAGGTCCTGGGGCGGTACGCGCTCGAAGGACGAGCCGCCGCCCTCCCACGGCCCGTTGTCCCGTTCGCGGTCGTGCTGCTCGTCACGGGCACGCCCGGTGTCCCGGCGCTGACGGGATGCGGGCAGACGATCACTGGGACCGCTGTCGGCCCACGGGTCGTCCAAGGGCTCGGAAATACTCACCGAGCCACCTCCTCCCGTCCGCCGAGCGGACCTAGCCGTGCCCAATATTTCTACGGCACGGCACTGACAAATAAGGGGCCCAACTCCGGTTCTGTCGCGTCGGTTTTGCGAGGTTTCCGAAGGCGGAGGAGAGAGCGGGCGCCGCACCACGTTAGGCCCGCGGGCACCGTCAGCCAATCTGGTTATCCACAGGCCATGTGGACGACGGCCCAGATGCTGTGGAGAACTCCGCAAAACCTGTGCACGACCCGGTGGACAGGCCTGTGAACAAGCCCTCAGCAAGGTCTCGCCAACTGCTCTGACCTGCACTTTCACCGTCCACCGGCTGTGCAGAAGAAAAACTTTCCCAGCCGGACCAAGATCCCTTCAAACAGGGCCCGACGACACGCCCGGCGGCCAGGCGAGTAAGGGTCATGGCAGCATTGCATCTCTTACCTGTGGAAGATTAGATTGGTGCCCATGACACAGGCTCCCGCGGCGCCCAGGGCCGCCCGACGCCGGCACGACCGAGAGATCGTCGCGCTGGCCGTTCCGGCCTTCGGCGCACTCGTCGCCGAGCCTCTCTTCGTGATGGCGGACAGCGCCATCGTCGGCCATCTCGGCACCGCGCAACTGGCCGGTCTCGGTATCGCCTCCGCCCTCCTCGTGACCGCCGTGAGCGTCTTCGTCTTCCTCGCCTACGCCACCACCGCCGCCGTCGCCCGACGGGTCGGCGCGGGTGATCTGCGAGCCGCGATCCGTCAGGGCATGGACGGCATCTGGCTCGCGCTGCTGCTCGGCATCGCCGTCATCGTCACCGTCCTGCCCACGGCCCCCGCCCTGGTCGACGTCTTCGGCGCCTCATCGACCGCGGCCCCGTACGCGACCACGTATCTGCGTATCTCCTCACTCGGCATCCCCGCGATGCTCATCGTCCTCGCGTCCACCGGTGTCCTGCGCGGGCTGCAAGACACCAGGACTCCGCTCTATGTCGCCGTCGCGGGCTTCGTGGCGAACGCCGCCCTCAACGCCGGGATCGTCTACGGCGCCGGACTGGGAATCGCGGGATCCGCCTGGGGCACCGTCATCGCCCAGTTCGGCATGGCCGCGGTCTATCTCCTCGTCGTCGTACGCGGAGCCCGGAAACACGGGGCCTCGCTACGACCGGACGCCGCCGGCATCCGGGCCTGCGCGCAGGCCGGTGCGCCCCTGCTGGTGCGGACGCTGTCGCTGCGGGCGATCCTCATGATCGCTACTGCCGTCGCGGCCCGTCTCGGGGACGCTGACATCGCCGCCCACCAGATCATCATGAGCCTGTGGAGCCTGCTCGCCTTCGCTCTCGACGCGATCGCCATCGCCGGACAGGCCATCATCGGGCGCTATCTCGGCGCGAACGACGCTCAGGGTGCTCGCGAGGCCTGCCGCCGGATGGTGCAGTGGGGCATCGTCTCCGGTGTCGTTCTCGGCCTGCTGGTCTTCGTCGCCCGGCCGCTGTTCCTTCCGCTGTTCACCAGCGACCCGGCCGTCCAGCACACCGCGTTGCCCGCTCTGGTCCTGGTGGCCCTCTCCCAGCCCATCAGCGGAATCGTCTTCGTCCTGGACGGAGTCCTCATGGGCGCGGGAGACGGACCGTATCTGGCGTGGGCCATGCTGCTGATCCTCGCGGTCTTCGCGCCCGTCGCGTTGCTGGTGCCCGCGCTCGGCGGGGGGCTCACGGCACTGTGGGGAGCGATGACACTGATGATGGCGCTGAGAATGCTGACCCTCTGGCTGCGCTCCCGTTCGGGACTCTGGATCGTCACGGGCGCCACCCGCTGATCGAGCCCTGGTCGAGCGAGCACGCGGAACGCGGAACGCACGCCTGCGCGTACCCGTCCGGCTCGCCGAGCGCTTCACGTGACCCCGTTTCACGTGAAACCCAGCGCGTACGAAGCCTGCGTTTCACGTGAAACCGCCGATTCCGGGGAAGTCTCTCGTTTCACGTGAAACGAAGAAGGGCCGCACCCCCAGGGATGCGGCCCTTCTCTCAGCTATGCCGAGCGCTGCACTCAGGCAGCGACAACCTCGATGTTGACCTTGGCGGCAACCTCGGGGTGCAGACGCACGGACGTCTCGTGGGCGCCCAGGGTCTTGATGGGCGAGCCCAGCTCGATGCGGCGCTTGTCGACCTCGGGGCCACCGGAAGCCTTGATCGCCGAAGCGATGTCGGCCGGGGTGACGGAGCCGAAGAGACGACCGGCGTCGCCGGAGCGAACGGCCAGGCGAACCCTGACGCCTTCGAGGCGGGCCTTGATCTCGTTGGCCTGCTCGATGGTCGCGATCTCGTGGATCTTGCGAGCACGACGAATCTGCTCGACGTCCTTCTCGCCGCCCTTGGTCCAGCGGATCGCAAAGTTCCGCGGGATCAGGTAGTTGCGAGCGTAGCCGTCCTTGACGTCGACGACGTCGCCCGCGGCACCGAGGCCAGAGACCTCGTGGGTGAGGATGATCTTCATGTTTCGGTCACCCTTCCCTTATCGCGCGGTGGAGGTGTAGGGCAGCAGCGCCATCTCACGGCTGTTCTTCACGGCCGTGGCGACGTCACGCTGGTGCTGCGTGCAGTTGCCGGTCACGCGGCGGGCACGGATCTTGCCGCGGTCGGAAATGAACTTCCGCAGCATGTTCGTGTCCTTGTAGTCCACGTACGTGACCTTGTCCTTGCAGAAAGCGCAGACCTTCTTCTTAGGCTTGCGCACAGGCGGCTTCGCCATGGTGTTTCTCCTGTGTGATCAAGAAGTGGGGGTACGGCCCACCCTCGGCCCGAAGGCCTAGAAGGGGGGCTCGTCCGAGTAGCCGCCGCCGGAACCGCCGGAGCTTCCGCCCCAGCCGCCACCACCGCCGCCGCCGCCCTGGTTGCCGCCACCGGCAGGAGTGCCGGTCGCCCAGGGGTCGTCCGCGGGGGCACCGCCGCCGCCCTGCTGGCCGCCGCCGGAGCCTCCGCCCCAGCTGCCGCCCTGCTGGCCGCCGCCACCGCCACCGCCGGCGTAACCACCCTGACCGCCTCGGCCGGTGGTCTTGGTGACCTTGGCCGTGGCGTTCTTCAGGCTGGCGCCGACTTCCTCCACGTCCAGTTCGTAGACCGTGCGCTTGACGCCCTCACGGTCCTCGTAGGACCGCTGCTTCAGCCGGCCCTGCACGATGACGCGCATGCCTCGCTGGAGCGACTCGGCGACGTTCTCCGCCGCCTGACGCCAGACCGAGCAGGTCAGGAACAGGCTCTCGCCGTCCTTCCACTCATTGGTCTGACGGTCGAAGGTGCGGGGGGTGGACGCGACACGGAACTTCGCGACCGCCGCACCGGAAGGGGTGAAGCGCAGCTCGGGGTCGTCTACAAGATTGCCGACGACCGTGATGACGGTCTCGCCTGCCATGGGGGAACCTCTCGGCGGGTTTGCTGCTGGCTGCTGGTGCTGCTACTCGATGCCCGAGATCAGCTGAGCTGGAGAGCTCAGTGGGTCTCGGGACGGAGGACCTTGGTCCGGAGGACCGACTCGTTCAGGTTCATCTGGCGGTCGAGCTCCTTGACGACCGCAGGCTCGGCCTGCAGGTCGATGACCGAGTAGATGCCCTCGGGCTTCTTCTTGATCTCGTACGAGAGACGACGACGGCCCCAGGTGTCGACCTTCTCGACCTTTCCGTTGCCCTCACGGACGACAGAGAGGAAGTTCTCGATCAGGGGGGCGACAGCGCGCTCCTCCAGATCGGGGTCGAGGATGACCATCACTTCGTAGTGACGCATGTGGAACCCACCTCCTTTGGACTCAACGGCCACGGTCGTTCCGTGGCAGGAGGGTTGTGATGCGTACGCAACGGTATCGGCCGCCACTGACAATCGGGCTCCGTTCGACATACCGAGTGATCGGTGGGCCGAACGGGAATCCTTGTCGTGACCTGGCCACAGCCTGGGCAGACACCGGTGCAGAGGGTACAGAGTACCCGCACACCCGCTTCGGGTTGAAATCCGGCCGGGGTCACCGTCAATCTGTACACATCGGGTGTGTATGGCGCTACGATGCGCCGCCTTCCGCAGGAGGTGCCTTATGGCACAGACAGTGCGAACCAACACCGCCGGATCCCTGCTCGCCACCGACCACAAGCCCCATCCGCTCCAGGACACCCTGCTCGCCGTGACCCTGGTGCTCGGAGTGACGGCGTTCATCACGGCACAGTTCGACAGCCTGCACCTGATCAGTTCCTGGACGGGGCTGATCGGCATCTTCACCGGCGCGAGCGGACAGTTCATCTCGGAGACGACCCGGCAGCGCTTCGGGTTGATCCTCGGGCTCGGCGCCGCCGCCGTCGGCTTCTTCCTCGGCATGGCGCACGGCGGCCTCTTCGGCGGTGTCATCGGCTGAGGGGCGGAGCGGCCGGGCGGCCCGGACACCGCACCCCGCGGCCGCCACACGGCCCACGACAGGTGACACATCACCTCATAACGTCCCGACCGGGCATCGGTCAGGACGCAGGTTCCATACGGCCAGACGGGGCGCTCGCGGGGCGCAGTAGGCTTCGGCGCGAGAGCCGGAGCCCCTGTACCCATGGGGACACACCAGCCCGAGGAGCGCCCCGAATGAGCCTGACCCTGAGGACCATCAGCAGAGAGCAGCATCTGGCATACATCCAGAGCCTGCCCTCGGCTAGCCACATGCAGGTCCCGGCCTGGGCCGACGTGAAGGCCGAGTGGCGCTCGGAGAGCCTGGGCTGGTTCGACGGCAGAAGCGGCGAGATGGTCGGCGCCGGGCTGGTGCTGTACCGCCAGCTGCCCAAGATCAAGCGCTATCTCGCTTATCTGCCCGAGGGTCCGGTCATCAACTGGTACGCGCCGAACCTCGACGAGTGGCTCCAGCCGATGCTCGCGCACCTCAAGCACCAGGGCGCCTTCTCCGTGAAGATGGGCCCGCCGGTGATCATCCGGCGCTGGGAGGCCACCTCCATCAAGGGCGGCATCCAGAACCCGGACGTGAAGCGTCTGCGCGACATCGAGGCCGACTTCATCGAGCCGCGTGCCTTCGAGGTGGCCGACAAGCTGCGCCGCATGGGCTGGCAGCAGGGCGAGGACGGCGGCGCCGGCTTCGGCGACGTACAGCCCCGCTACGTCTTCCAGGTGCCGCTGGCCAACCGCTCCCTGGAAGAGGTCCACAAGAACTTCAACCAGCTGTGGCGCCGCAACATCAAGAAGGCCGAGAAGGAGGGCGTCGAGGTCGTCCAGGGCGGCTATCACGACCTCGAGGAGTGGCAGCGGCTGTACGAGATCACGGCGATCCGCGACCACTTCCGGCCTCGACCGCTGTCGTACTTCCAGCGCATGTGGACGGCCCTCAACACCGAGGACCCCAACCGGATGCGGCTCTACTTCGCCCGGCGCGGCGGCGTGAACCTGTCGGCGGCGACGATGCTGGTGGTCGGCGGGCACGTCTGGTACTCGTACGGCGCCTCGGACAACATCGGCCGTGAGTTCCGTCCCTCGAACGCGATGCAGTGGCGCATGCTGCGCGACTCGTACGCCCTGGGGGCGACGGTGTACGACCTGCGCGGCATCTCCGACTCGCTGGACGAGACCGACCACCTCTTCGGTCTGATCCAGTTCAAGGTGGGCACGGGCGGCCAGGCCGCCGAGTACCTCGGAGAGTGGGACTTCCCGCTCAACAAGCTGCTGCACAAGGCGCTCGACATCTACATGTCCCGCCGCTGAGGGTTCGGCCGCCGAGCCGGCCCGAACGGCATCCCGAGCCACTGATCCGGCCCGGTGCCGCTCCGTCGGTCCGGCGCGTAAGCCACACTTTCCTTCCATACCTCTGATACACCGCAGCCACGAGAAAGGTTCCGGGACCGGCCATGGCGCTCACGCTCTACGTCGACACCGCGCGCTGGCGGGCACACCACAAGCAGGTGTCCGAGCAGTTCCCGGGGCTCGTCCCCGTCTGCAAGGGCAACGGCTACGGCTTCGGCCACGAACGGCTCGCGGACGAGGCCACCCGCCTCGGCTCCGACATCCTCGCCGTCGGCACCACGTACGAGGCCGCCCGGATCAAGGACTGGTTCGGCGGCGACCTGCTGGTCCTGACGCCGTTCAGGCGGGGCGAGGAGCCCGTACCGCTGCCCGACCGTGTCATCCGCTCGGTGTCGTCCATCGACGGCGTGTACGGCCTCGTGGGCGCCCGTGTCGTCATCGAGGTGATGTCCTCGATGAAGCGGCACGGTGTCAGCGAGCAGGATCTGCCGCATCTGCACTCCGCCATCGAGAACGTGCGGCTGGAGGGCTTCGCCATCCACCTGCCGCTGGACCGTACCGACGGCTCGGACGCCGTCGAGGAGGTCATCGGCTGGATGGACCGCCTGCGCGCGGCCCGCCTGCCGCTGCACACGATGTTCGTCAGCCATCTGAAGGCCCAGGAACTCGCGCGGCTTCAGCAGCAGTTCCCGCAGACCCGGTTCCGCGCCCGTATCGGCACGAGGCTGTGGCTGGGCGACCACGACGCGACCGAGTACCGCGGGGCCGTCCTGGACGTCACGCCCGTCGCCAAGGGCGACCGTTTCGGCTACCGGCAGCAGAAGGCGGCCTCGGACGGCTGGCTCGTCGTCGTGGCGGGCGGTACGTCGCACGGGGTGGGCCTGGAGGCCCCGAAGGCGCTGCACGGCGTCATGCCGCGCGCCAAGGGCGTCGCCCGGGCCGGTCTGGCGACGGTCAACCGGAACCTTTCGCCGTTCGTCTGGGCGGGCAAGCAGCGCTGGTTCGCCGAGCCTCCGCACATGCAGGTCTCGATCCTCTTCGTGCCCTCCGACGCCACCGAGCCGAGGGTCGGCGACGAACTGGTGGCCCATCTGCGGCACACGACCACCCAGTTCGACCGCGTCGTCGAGCGCTGACGGGGCCGCCGGCCTCCCTCACCGGAGCGGCGGGAAGCCGAAAGGCCGTACACGATCACCGTGTACGGCCTTTTCGCATGCCCTGTGGACGCGCTGTTCGCTCAGGGCGAACGCTCCTCCATGGCCGCGCCCTCGTTGCCCCACTGCACCGGCGGCCCCTCGAAGTGCGCCGCGTGCCGGGGCGGATGGGCCGCGGCCCCGAGGACGAAGGCGTCCTCCGCCCCGTCGAGGACTCCGCCCGAGGGATCGTCGTCGCCCGCCCTGCGGACCGGGTCCCGCTCCGGCATGAAGATGTCGCGCACCACCACGGCGCACAGGTACAGCGTGCCCAGGAGGTGGACGGCGATGGCGACCTGGTAGCCCTGCGAGGAGAGGCCCTTGTGGGCGTCCCCGCTGGTCGTGTACGCGAGGTACATCCAGATCCCCAGGAAGTACGCGACCTCGCACGCCTGCCAGATCAGGAAGTCCCGCCAGCGCGGCCGGGCGAGCGCGGCGAGGGGGACCAGCCACAGTACGTACTGGGGCGAGTAGACCTTGTTGGTGAGGACGAAGGCCGCGACGATCAGGAACGCGAGCTGGGCGAAGCGGGGGCGGCGCGGGGCGGTGAGGGTGAGGGCGGTGAGGGCCACGCAGACGAGCACCATGAGGACCAGCGCCCAGGCGTTCGCGGTGTCGGAGGTGATCGTGATCTTGAACCAGGTCGAGAGGAACAGGAAGACCGAACCGAAGTCGACCCCCCGGTCGTGGCTGAAGCTGTAGAACTTCGCCCAGCCCTCCGGGGCGAGGTACATGACCGGCAGGTTCACGACCAGCCAGGCGCCCACGGCGCCCATCAGCGCGGTCCCGAACTCCCGCCACCTGCCGGCCCGCCAGCAGAGCACGAGCAGCGGCCCCATCACCAGGAACGGGTAGAACTTCGCGGCGGTGGCGAGTCCGATCAGGATGCCGAAGGCGAGGGCGCGGCCCCGCGACCACATGAGCATCGCGGCCGCCAGCAGGGCCACCGCGAGGAGGTCCCAGTTGATGGTGGCCGTGAGCGCGAAGGCGGGCGCGAGGGCGACCAGGAGGCCGTCCCAGGGGCGCCTGCGGTGGGTGCGCGCGGTGCTCACGGCGATGACCGCCGCGCACACCATGAGCATCCCCGCGTTGACCATCCAGTAGATCTGCTCCTGGTCCTGGATGCTGCCGCCGCCCGGCGTGAGCCAGGCCGCGACCTCCATGAACACACCGGTGAGGACGGGGTACTCGAGGTAGTCCATGTCGCCGGGGAGCTTGTCGAAGTACGGCACCAGACCGTCGGCGAAACCGCGCCCCTGGTAGAGGTGCGGGATGTCCGAGTAGCACGCGTGCGTGTACTGGGTGCTCGCCCCGAAGAACCAGCCGCCGTCGTAGCAGGGCAGCTTCTGGACCATGCCGAGGGCGAACATGGCGATCGCGACGAGCGCGACGACCCGTACGGGCGTCCACCAGGACGTCCCCAGCAGGGCCCTCCGTCCGATGGGGCCGCCGATCAGCTCGCTGCCGGCCGCGGCGACCTCGTCCTCCTGGGTCGGCCGTACCGGCTCCGGCTCGCGCACGCTCGCTCGCGTCGTCTCTGCACTGGGCATGGCGCACATCCTGCCGTACGGACCTGGGAGCGCGGTGGTCGGCGACGGATGCCGCCTCCCGCTCCCGCCCGCTTGTGATCAACGACACACCGGACGCCGCCCATGCGAAAGGGGGCCGCCGGCGTGTGCCGACGGCCCCCTTTCGTCAGGCTCGCGTCCGTCGCGCGGCCCGGTGTCCCTCACTCAGCCGTTCGGGCCTCGGACGAAGCCGCCTCCGTTGCCGTTGGCGCCGTTGGCGGCGGTGTCGGTCGCCGAGGGACTGTCGGTGACTCCTCCGTCCGTCCCGCCGTTGTTACCGCCTCCCGCGTCCGTGCCGCCGTTGCCGTTGCACGTCCAGTCGAACTTCCTGCAGGTCTCGCTCGTCGTGGGCGACGGAGAGTTGCTCAGGGTCGGGCTGGGGGTGTCGCTCGGCGTGGGGCTCGACGACGGCGACGCGGTCTCCGACGGGGTCGCGGACGGGCTCGGGGTGTCGTTGAGGATCTCACCGATGGGCTGCGGCACCGGGAAGGGCTCCGACTTCTCACCCTTGAGCGCGTTCTCCATGTAGTCGTGCCAGATCTGGGCCGGGAACGAGGCGCCGTGGATCTTCTTCTCGCCACCCGTGCCGTACATCTCCAGGAACGTACGGTTCTTGCTGCTCGCGTTGTCGTCCAGGCGGTACATGCCGATCGAGGTCGACAGCTGCGGGGTGTATCCGACGAACCAGGCCGACTTGTTGCCGTCGGTGGTACCGGTCTTGCCGGCCACCTGGCGGCCGGTCAGCCGCGCGGCGGTACCGGTTCCCTTGTCGACGACCGTCCTCAGCACGTCGGTGACGTTGTCCGCGACCTCCGGGCTGAAGGCTTCCTTCACCTTGGCGACGGTCCGGTGCTCGAACACCACGCCGTCCTTGCTGGTGATCTTGTCTACCGAGTACGGGTCCCGCTGGTGCCCGCTGTTCGCGAAGGTCGCGTACGCGCCGGCCATACGGATCGCGCTGGGGTCGGAGGTACCGATGGAGAACGAGGGGAAGGCGGAGCTCGCCAGGCTGGTCTTGAGGATGCCCGCGTTGAGCGCGGCCTGCTCCACCTTGTCCGTACCCACGTCCATGCCGAGCTGGACGTAGGCGGAGTTCACGGACTCCCGCATCGCCTCACGCAGGTCGATCATGTAGTTCGGCGGGTTGTACGACTTGTAGCCGTCGTTGGTCTGCAGCCACTCCTTGCCGTCCTTGTCGGTCCACACGGAGCCGTCGTACTGCTTGATCTTGAGCTTGTTCTTGCCGCTGTACAGGCTCTTCGGAGAGGCGATCTTGCGCTGCGGCGACCCCGACGGGTCCTTGACGCCCCACTGCATGGCGGCCGCGAGCACGAACGGCTTGAACGTCGATCCCACCTGGGCACCGGTCTGGTCGGCGTTGTTGGTGAAGTGCTTGGTCGCGTCCTCACCGCCGTAGATGGCCTTGATCGCTCCCGTGGTCGGATCGACGGAGGCCCCGCCGAACTGGACGAACTTGTCCGTGTCCGGCCGCGCCTTGGGGTTGATCTTCTTGCTGCGGACTTCCTTCACGGCGTTCTCGAGAGCCTCGACCTTCTTCCTCTCGAAGGTCGTGTGGATCGAGTAGCCGCCCTGCTGGAGTTCGTTCTCAGTGATCTTGGTGTTGTGGACGACGTACGCCTTGGCGAGGTCGACGAGATAGCCGATCTGCCCGCTGAGTGCGGTGTTCGACCGCGGGTTCTGCGGCTTGGGGAGCTTCGTGAACTTGGCCCGGTCCGTGGCGCTCAGGTGCCCGTACTTGACCTCTTTGTCCAGTGTGTCCGACCACTGGGCCGTGGCCCGCCTGGTGTTGGCGTCGGGGCTGGCCGCCGGGTCGAGCGAGGAGCCGGCCGGGTCGTAGTAGGTCGCGCCCTTGAGCATCGCCGCCAGGAAGGCACACTCGCTCGGGTCGAGCTTGATGGCGTCCTTGTCGAAGTACGCGCGCGCGGCCGCCTGGAGTCCGTACGCTCCGCGACCGTAGTACGCGGAGTTCAGGTAGCCCTCCATGATCTTTTCCTTCTTGACCGTGGCACCCACCTTGATCGAGACGAAGATCTCCTTGAACTTCCGGGAGATCGTCTGCGACTGGTCGTCCAGCATCGCGTTCTTGACGTACTGCTGGGTGATGGTGGAGCCACCCTGCGTCTGACCGCCCTTGGCCATGTTCAGGAAGGCACGCGCGATGCCCTTCGGGTCGACGCCGCTGTCGGTCTCGAAGGTCTTGTTCTCCTGCGAGATGACGGCGTAGCGCATCGCCGCGGGGATCTGCGAGTAGTTGATGATCTGTCGGTTCGTCTCACCACCGGTGGCGACCATCTGGGTGCCGTCGGCCCAGTAGTAGACGTTGTTCTGCGCCTTGGCGGTGCGCGCCACGTCGGGGACGCTCACCATGGCGTACCCGATGCCGGCCACGGCCACCAGGCTCCCGACGAAGCCGATGAACAGGCCCGACACCAGCTTCCATGACGGCACCCAGCGGGCACCCCCCGACCGGCCCGCGCGCGGGTAGTCGATGAAGCGTTTCTTGACAGGTCCCGTTGGACGGCCACGGCCGGGCCCGTTCGGACCCCCGGGACCGCCTCGGCGGCCACCGGATCCGGCGGCCTCCGCGCCTCGGCGGCGTCCGCCGCCGCCACTCCTCTGTGCCGCGCGCCGGGCCTCGGCGCGGCCACCGTACGGGCGCTCCTCCTCACCCCCTGACCCAGCGGAGCCGGAGGGTGACTCATAGGAGTCGGAAGGTGACCCGGTGGCGCCTCGCGGTGTCGCGCGGCGGCCGGCGGACGGGCCGGGCTGGCCGCGCCGGGCCGCGGCACGTCCGCCGCCCTGCTGCTGCGGCGGTTTGCGACGGTGCTCGCTCATCGAACGACTACTCCTAGGGCAGGCGCACCCTTGCGCGCCTGGAAACGGCGGCTGGTTTCCGGTCCCCCCGAAGTACGGATGCGGTCGATCACACATTCACCCGTACTGCACCGAGGACGAAGACGTCCTCAGGCGTCACTCGGTTCCCGGTGGTTTTGCATGGCGCACAGACTACGCACCGTCAAAACCCACCTAGCTCCGAAGTTCACCTCAAATCAGGCAACTTGCTTCGTATGAATCGGTGATGTGACGCCGTTCACCGTGGTCCCTCTTGTCGCAGACGCATGGCCGTTCTATCGTGCTGATGTATCGAGTCGATACATCAGCTCGGCATAAAGAACGTGCCGAGGAGGCCGCGACAGACAGGAGGCGACATGAGCCGGCGCTCCGGGATCCTCGAGTTCGCCGTTCTCGGTCTGCTCCGCGAGTCCCCGATGCACGGCTATGAGCTGCGCAAACGACTCAATACGTCACTCGGTGTGTTCCGGGCGTTCAGCTACGGGACGCTCTACCCCTGCCTCAAGACGCTGGTCGCCAGCGGCTGGTTGATCGAGGAATCGGGGAACACCCCGGAGGACGCCCTCGCCGCACCACTCGCAGGGCGTCGCGCCAAGATCGTCTACCGGTTGACGGCAGAAGGTAAGGAACACTTCGAGGAGCTGCTCTCGCAGACGGGTCCCGACGCGTACGAGGACGAACACTTCGCCGCTCGTTTCGCCTTCTTCGGGCAGACGTCACGTGATGTACGCATGCGCGTACTGGAGGGCCGCCGCAGCCGGCTCGAGGAGCGCCTGGAGAAGATGCGCGCCTCTCTGGCACGCACCCGGGAGCGCCTCGACGACTACACCCTTGAGCTCCAGCGCCACGGAATGGAGTCCGTGGAGCGCGAAGTGCGCTGGCTGAACGAGCTCATCGAAAGCGAGCGGGCGGGACGGGACGTCAGTTCCGCCACCGAAGACACCTCCCGAGGTGCCTCCGACGGTCCCGCTCCGCAGCACAGCACATCTGGAGAGACGGGCGGCCTGCCCCGGCACCGGGATGACTCCCGACCGGATCCGTCCGACGACACCACCACGTGAGGTCCAGTCGGGGCTTCACCTCGTACACACAGGGAGCAACCGGAATGGGTTCGGTTCGCGTAGCCATCGTCGGCGTGGGCAACTGCGCCGCCTCGCTGGTTCAGGGCGTCGAGTACTACAAGGACGCCGACCCGGCGACCAAGGTCCCCGGCCTGATGCACGTCAAGTTCGGCGACTACCACGTCGGTGACGTCGAGTTCGTCGCCGCGTTCGACGTCGACGCGAAGAAGGTCGGCCTCGACCTCTCCGACGCCATCGGTGCCAGCGAGAACAACACCATCAAGATCTGCGACGTCCCGAACAAGGGCGTCACGGTCCAGCGCGGTCACACCCTGGACGGTCTCGGTAAGTACTACCGCATGACCATCGAGGAGTCCGCCGAGGCGCCGGTCGACGTGGTCCAGGTCCTCAAGGACAAGCAGGTCGACGTCCTCATCTGCTACCTGCCCGTCGGTTCCGAGGCCGCGGCGAAGTTCTACGCCCAGTGCGCCATCGACGCCAAGGTCGCCTTCGTCAACGCCCTCCCGGTCTTCATCGCCGGCACCAAGGAGTGGGCGGACAAGTTCACCGAGGCCGGTGTCCCGATCGTCGGCGACGACATCAAGTCGCAGGTCGGCGCGACCATCACGCACCGTGTGATGGCGAAGCTGTTCGAGGACCGCGGTGTCCGTCTTGAGCGCACCATGCAGCTCAACGTCGGCGGCAACATGGACTTCAAGAACATGCTGGAGCGCGACCGCCTCGAGTCCAAGAAGATCTCGAAGACGCAGGCCGTCACCTCGCAGATCCCGGACCGCGACCTGGGCGAGAAGAACGTCCACATCGGTCCCTCGGACTACGTGGCCTGGCTCGACGACCGCAAGTGGGCGTACGTCCGCCTCGAGGGCCGTGCCTTCGGTGACGTTCCGCTGAACCTGGAGTACAAGCTCGAGGTCTGGGACTCCCCGAACTCGGCGGGTGTCATCATCGACGCCCTGCGCGCCGCGAAGATCGCCAAGGACCGCGGCATCGGCGGCCCGATCCTGTCGGCGTCGTCCTACTTCATGAAGTCCCCGCCGGTCCAGTACTTCGACGACGAGGCCTACGCCAACGTCGAGAAGTTCATCCAGGGCGAGGTCGAGCGCTAGATAGACAGGCGCCGAGCGTCGGCCGACACGGTTCGTGGTGCCCGTAGGACAGGGGCACCACGGGCCGGCGGGACGCCGCGCACAGCGCCGAGGGGCTCTTCGCTCCTGCCCGTCGAGGGTCCCCGGGTCAGTGACCCGGGGACCTTCCTCGTATGTGAGGCTGTGCCCCATGGCCGTCGTGCGTGACCTGCGCGTCCTCCTGCGCTTCCGGAACTTCAGACGTCTGCTCGGGATCCGCCTGCTGTCCCAGGGCGCCGACGGGGTCTACCAGGTCGCGCTCGCCACCTACGTCGTCTTCTCCCCGGAGAAACAGACCTCGGCCGCCTCGATCGCGTCGGCGATGGCCGTCCTGCTCCTCCCGTACTCCCTCATCGGGCCCTTCGCGGGCGTCCTGCTGGACCGCTGGCGGCGCCGCCAGGTCTTCCTCCACGGCAACCTGCTGCGGTCCGCGCTGGCGTGCGTGACGGCCGTACTGATGCTGAGCCACGTTCCCTCCTGGCTCTTCTACGCCTCCGCGCTGTGCGTCACCGCGGTCAACCGTTTCGTCCTCGCGGGTCTCTCGGCCGCGCTGCCCCGCGTCGTCGACTCGGACCGGCTGGTCATCGCCAACTCCCTCTCACCCACCGCCGGGACACTCGCCGCGACCGCGGGCGGTGGCCTCGCCTTCGTCGTGCGGCTGGTCGCCTCGGACTCGGACGCGGCGGTCGTGCTCGTCGGGGCGTCCCTCTATCTGTGCGCGGCGCTCGCCTCGCTGCGCATCCCGCCGGAACTGCTCGGCCCGGAGCAGCAATGGGTGCGGCCGAGCCTGCGCGCGGCACTCTCCGGCACCGCGCGCGGTCTGGTGGCGGGCGTCCGCCATCTCACCGAGCCCGCGCGACGGGAGGCCGCCTGGGCGCTGCTGGCCATGACGCTGATGCGCTTCTGCTACGGCGCCCTGACGGTCATGATGCTGATGCTCTGCCGGTACGCCTGGTCGTCCGACTCGGACGACGGGCTCGCTCTGCTGGGGCTGGCCGTCGGCATCTCGGGGGCGGGCTTCTTCGCCGCGGCCGTGGTCACTCCCTGGACGGTGGGACGGCTGGGCCCCGGGGGCTGGATCGCCGTGTGCGCCGGTACGGCCGCGGTCCTCGAACCCGCTCTCGGCCTGTCCTTCGCCCCGCCCCCGGTACTGGCCGCCGCCTTCGTCCTGGGCCTGACCACACAGGGCGCGAAGATCGCCACCGACACCGTGGTGCAGTCCTCGGTCGACGACGGCTACCGCGGCCGGATCTTCTCCGTCTACGACGTCCTGTTCAACGTCGCCTTCGTCGGCGCGGCCGCAGTGGCCGCCCTGATACTGCCTTCTGACGGACGCTCGGTTCCGCTCGTGGCCACCGTTGCCCTGGTCTACGCGGCAATTGCTGTTTCTATGGCCCGTTTTGAGCGCCGGAGAGTGTCACATCAATGACACAGAGCCCCTCCCGGCTACTGCGTTGTCAGAGGCTCCGGATAACTTACGTGCGTCTTATTTCGCGCCACGCGCATCTAGGTTCCAGGGGGGACCCCTCATGACTACTCCGCCGCCCCACGGCCAGAACCCGTACGCCCAGCAGCCCACCGCTCCCATGGGGCAGCAGCCCGTCCAGCCGGGGGTTCCCCCGCAGCAGCCCTACGCGCCGTTCCCCCAGCAGGGCGCCCCGGTGCCTCCGCCGGCGCCCGCACCGGCCAAGCGGGGCGGCAAGAAGGCTCTGCGCATCGTCGCGCTGATACTCGTCGCCGTGGCCCTGTACGGGGTGAAGTGGTACCTCGGCCAGAGCGACGCGGAGACGACGTCGGTGGGTAGCTGCATGCACAACGACGGCACGGACTCCAACGCCGACCTCAAGACGGTCGACTGCACCTCGGGTGACGCCCAGTACAAGGTCGTCGAGAAGTTCGACAACACCAGCGACGACACCAAGTGCAAGGACGTCACGGACGCGACGATCTCGTACATCCAGTCGGGCGGGGGCCACGACGTGGTGCTGTGCCTGAAGGAGAACAAGTAGCGGCGCCGATCGCATGCGGTGAGGGGTGGTGTTTCACGTGAAACACCAACCCCCACCCCGTGACGCCCCGGACCCGTGGGGGTGGTTGTTATATGTCAATATAGCCCCCGCCGAGTGGCCCAGAGCGCGGACCCGCCC
>NZ_JBHWEL010000006.1:158695-197278 GCF_042734135.1 Streptomyces sp. NPDC059668
CCGGGGGGGGCGGGCGCGGGGGGGGGGTGGGGGGTGTTCTACACACCCACCCCCCCCCCCCCCCGCGGTCCCCCAACTCCCGGGGGGGTTCTTGTTTCACGTGAAACATGACCCCACAGGCATGAGCCTCAGCCCTGCTCCGCCCACCACTCCTTGAGCGCCGTCACCGCCGCGTCGTGTTCCATCGGGCCGTTCTCCAGTCGCAGCTCCAGCAGGAACTTGTACGCCTGACCGATCGCCGGACCCGGTCCGACACCCAGGATCTCCATGATCTGGTTGCCGTCGAGGTCGGGCCGGATCGCGTCCAGCTCCTCCTGCTCCTGGAGCTGAGCGATGCGCTCCTCCAGGCCGTCGTACGCCCGCGAGAGAGCCGTCGCCTTGCGCTTGTTCCGGGTGGTGCAGTCCGAACGGGTCAGCTTGTGGAGCCGACCGAGGAGCGGACCCGCGTCCCGTACATAGCGACGGACCGCGGAGTCGGTCCACTCACCGGTGCCGTACCCGTGGAACCGCAGATGAAGTTCGACCAGCCGGGAGACGTCCTTCACGAGCTCGTTCGAGTACTTGAGCTCCGACATCCGCTTCTTGGTCATCTTCGCGCCCACCATCTCGTGGTGATGGAAGGAGACCCGTCCGTCGTCCTCGAAGCGCCGGGTCCTCGGCTTGCCGATGTCGTGCAGCAGCGCGGCCAGCCTCAGGGTCAGGTCGGGACCGTTCTCCTCCAGCGCCATGGCCTGCTCCAGGACGATCAGGGAGTGGTCGTAGACGTCCTTGTGCCGGTGGTGCTCATCACTTTCCAGCCGCAGGGCCGGCAGCTCGGGCAGCACATGGGCCGAGAGACCGGTGTCGACGAGCAGCGTCAGGCCCTTGCGCGGGTTCCCGGAGAGAAGGAGTTTGTTGAGTTCGTCCCGTACCCGTTCCGCCGAGACGATCTCGATACGTCCTGCCATGTCCGTCATCGCCGCGACGACGTCCGGGGCCAGCTCGAAGTCGAGCTGTGCCGCGAACCGGGCGGCCCGCATCATCCGCAGCGGATCGTCGGAGAAGGACAGCTCCGGCGTCCCCGGGGTGCGCAGCACCTGAGCGGCCAGGTCGTCCCGGCCACCGTGGGGGTCGATGAACGCCTTCTCCGGCAGGGCGACGGCCATCGCGTTCACCGTGAAGTCACGGCGGACGAGGTCCTCCTCGATCGAGTCGCCGTAGGACACCTCGGGCTTGCGGGACGTCCGGTCGTACGCCTCGGAACGGTACGTCGTGATCTCGATCTGGAAGGACTGCTGCACCCCGTCCACGAGGGCGTCCTTCTGCGCGCCGACGGTGCCGAAGGCGATCCCGACCTCCCAGACGGCGTCCGCCCAGGGCCGCACGATCTTCAGTACGTCCTCGGGCCGGGCATCCGTGGTGAAGTCCAGGTCATTGCCGAGCCGGCCGAGGAGCGCGTCCCGGACCGAGCCGCCGACGAGGGCGAGGGAGAACCCGGCCTCCTGGAACCGGAGGGCGAGGTCGTCGGCGACAGGGGACACCCGCAGCAGTTCACTCACCGCGCGGTGCTGCACCTGGCTCAGGGCGCTGGAATTGTCTTCGTTGGCGTTCGGCACAACAGAAAAGGGTACGTGGCCGGGGCACCCCGGGGCGCCTCCATAAAACGTGCACACGCGCGTTCCCTTTTACACGGGCCTCAATACACGCACATACAGGACAGTCGGCCCAGTCTCCCGATCTTGTGGAGCACTCCGCGGCACTTCCCCTCAGCGCGCATCGTTACCATGCGTGGACGCACATTCCGACGACCACTGACGACGACGAGGGACGGGCGAGCGCGTGGCCGAGGCGGCAGACTTCCAGGGGACGAGTCCCTCACCTGCCCACCGGTGGTTGCGGCGCACCGGCGCACTGCTGGCCGGGGCGCCCCTCCTGGCCGGATTTCTTCAGCTGCCCGTCTCTCCGGCCGCACACGCCGCTGAGACGGCCACTGCGGCCGCTGCGGCCGGGTCCAGGACGGTCGACGTCTCCCTGGACTCCCTGAGCCCCAGCACGCCCACGGACGGCGACACGGTCACCGTCTCCGGCTCGATCACCAACAAGGGCAAGCAGGCGGTCACCGACGCTCACGTGGGGCTGCGGATCGGCCCCTCCCTCACCGGTCGGGTGGCCATCGACGACGCCGCCGAGCGCACCGGCTTCCAGCCGGGCCTCGACCCCCTGGAGATCGGCGGCAAGTACGTCCAGAAGTTCTCCAAGCTCCCGTCGGGCACCTCGCAACGGTTCAGCATCTCGGTACCCGTCAAGGACCTCGATCTCGGCTCCGACGGGGTCTACCAGCTCGGCGTCTCGCTCTCGGGCCAGACCTCCGCGGAACCGTGGGACCACGTGCTAGGGATCGAGCGGACGTTCCTTCCCTGGCAGCCCGAGGGCGCGGACACCAGGACCAAGACGACGTATCTCTGGCCGCTGATCTCGACGGTCCACCTCCGGGCGGAGACCGGCTCGGACGCCCAGCAGACCCCCGTCTTCCAGAACGACGACCTGGCCAAGGAGATCGCCCCCGGTGGCCGCCTCGACCAGCTCCTGTCGCTGGGCGGCGATCTCGACGTCACCTGGGTCCTCGACCCGGACCTGCTGGCCTCCGTCGACGCCATGACGCGCAGCTACCAGATCCAGGACGGCGACACCAAGACGGCCGGCAAGAACCAGGCCGTCGCCAAGGAGTGGCTCGACAAGCTCGAGAAGACGGTCTCCGACAAGGAAGTGGTCGCGCTCCCCTTCGCCGATCCCGACCTCGCGTCGCTGGCGCACCACGGCACGGACGTCGGCGGCTCCCTGAATCACCTCAAGGACGCCACCGACGTGGCCTCCGACACCGTGGACACGATCATCCACGTGAAGCCGGAGACCGACTTCGCGTGGCCCGTGGACGGCGCCGTCGACCCGTCGATCATCAAGGTCGCCACCGCCGCCGGTGCGGACAAGGTCATCGCCCGCAGCGACAGCCTCCGTGAGACCGGCGATCTCACCTACAACCCGAGTGCGGCCCGCCCCATCGGGGGCGGCACGACGGCGGTGGTCTCGGACTACCGGCTGTCGACCGAGTTCCAGGGCGACATGACGAAGGCCGACAGCTCCACGCTGGCCGTTCAGGAGTTCCTGGCGCAGGCTCTCGCGCTCAACCTCCAGGAGCCGAACGACCAGCGCAGCATCGTCGTCGCACCGCAGCGCATGCCGTCCGTGAGCCAGGCACAGGCGATGGCGACGGCGGTGAAGGCACTCCAGAACGGGAACTGGTCCGACACTCAGCGCCTGTCCGCGGCCGCCAAGGCCAAACCGGATCCGAACGCCACGACGAAGATCCCCCCGAGGTCCGTGTACCCGGCCGCCCTGAAGAACCAGGAACTGCAGGCGTCGGACTTCGGGACGATCCAGACCACGCAGCACAACCTCGACAGCTTCAAGGTCATCCTCACCGACAAGTCCCGCGTGGTGACTCCGTTCGGCCGGGCCATGGACCGCGGGATGTCGACGTCCTGGCGCGGCCACCACGACCAAGGGGTGGCGTTCCGCGACGGAGTGAACACGTATCTCAACAGCCTCACCGGTCTCGTGAAACTGATCGACAAGTCCGACGCGAAGCTGTCGGGCCGCAGTGCCACGATTCCGGTGACGGTGCAGAACAACCTCGTGCAGGGTGTCCACCACCTGGTCCTGCGCCTCACGTCGAGGCAGCCCACCCGCCTCAAGATCGGCAACGACGCCTACTACGAGCAGCAGATCCAGGTCGCGGGTGAGCACAGCCAGTCGGTGAAGTTCACCACCTCCGCCAAGGCCAACGGTCCGGTGACGGTGACCGCCCAGCTGTTCACCGAGGACGGCCAGGCATACGGTCGCGACGTGGAGTTCGAGGTGAAGGTCACCGAGATCACCCCCACGGTCATGCTGGTCATCGGTGGTGGCGTGCTGCTCCTCGTGCTCGCCGGCTTCCGGATGTACACGCAGCGCAAGCGCGCGGCGGCCCGGCAGGCCGAGGAGCAGGACAAGGCCCCGGACGCCGAAGGCGGAACCGAGGCCGAAGCCGAGGGCACGGACGCGAGCGCCGGCGACGGCGCGGCCACGGACGGAATGAACCGCCTGAACGGCGTGAACAAGGGCGCCGCAGGCACCGTAGACACTGTTGAGGACACCGAGCGCTCCAAGGACGGTCCCGACGGGGAGTCCACGACGGAGCCCGGGGCAGACGCCCCGGAGCACCCGAGTGACCCCGCACCGGACACCGCACCGGAAAGCACCGACCCGTCCGGCACGGGTGAGAGAGTGGACCGTTGAGCGATGTCGTGGCCGGTGGGCCCGGGGACGATGAGGTGGGGTAACCATGAACGCGCCGTACGACGGTGACCGCGGTCAGGGCGCGGGCGGCCCGGCCTACCCCGAGGGCCGCCCCGAGCAGGGCGCGGGGAACTCCGGCTACCCCGAGGGCTACCCGGAGGGGCCTCCGGCCGAGCCCGGTCAGGTGCCTCAGGGGCACTACCCGGACATGTACTTCCAGGACGCCTACGACCAGGACCCCTACGGCGCGCAGGATCTCGCCGCCCAGGACCCGGTGACCGAGGCGCTCTACGACCGCGCCGCGCATCCCCCGCCGCCCGCGGGGGCGTACTACCCGCAGCAGCCGCTCTACGCCCAGCCGCCCACCGCGCAGCACGCCCCCGACCCTCGTGTGTGGGCGCAGACGCCTCCGCCGGAGCCGGCGGGCCCCAGCCGGCACCTGCCGTACGGCGAGGACGCGCGCACGACCCAGTTCGTCGGCGTCGACGACCTCGTCACACAGGCCGCGGACCAGCAGCCCGAGACCGACGCGTTCGCCCACCTCTTCCGTGACCAGCGACAGGGCGGTGTCCGGCCGTCCCTGGAGGGCACGGCCCCCCAGGCACCGGCGCCGTCCGTGCACCCGGGCCCGGCGCCGCAGCCCCCCGGTCCGATGTCCGAGCAGACGATGCAGCTCACCCCCACGGCGCCGGCCGCCCCCACGGCCGCCGTGAAGAAGGGCGGGCGGGCCTCAGGCCTGCTGAAGTCGAGCGCCGTCATGGCGGCCGGCACCCTGGTGTCCCGGCTCACCGGCTTCATCCGCTCCGCACTGATCGTCTCCGCGCTGGGACTCGGCTTCCTGGGCGACTCCTTCCAGGTCGCCTACCAGTTGCCCACGATGATCTACATCCTGACCGTGGGCGGTGGCCTCAACTCCGTCTTCGTGCCGCAGCTGGTGCGCGCCATGAAGGACGACGACGACGGTGGCGAGGCCTTCGCCAACCGGCTGCTGACCCTGGTCATGGTGGCGCTCGGCCTGCTGACGGCGCTCGCGATGCTGGCCGCGCCCCTCCTGGTCCGGATGCTGTCGAACTCCGTCGCCACCAACCCCGCGGCCAACGAGGTCGCCGTCACCTTCACCCGCTACTTCCTGCCCTCGATCTTCTTCATGGGCATCCACGTGGTGATGGGGCAGGTCCTCAACGCCCGCGGCAAGTTCGGCGCGATGATGTGGACCCCGGTCCTGAACAACATCGTCATCATCGTGACGCTCGGCATGTTCATCTGGGTGTACGGCAGCGCCGCGAACTCCGGGATGACCGTCGAGAACATCCCGCCGGAGGGCCAGCGGCTCCTCGGCATCGGCGTGCTCCTCGGTCTCGTCGTCCAGGCCCTGGCGATGATCCCGTATCTGCGGGAGACCGGGTTCAGGCTGCGACTGCGCTTCGACTGGAAGGGCCACGGCCTCGGCAAGGCCGCGATGCTCGCCAAGTGGACCGTGCTCTTCGTCCTCGCCAACCAGGCGGGCGCGATGGTCGTCACCCAGCTGTCCACCGCCGCGGGCCAGCACTCCGTCAAGGGAACCGGCTTCGCCGCCTACGCCAACGCCCAGCTGATCTGGGGTCTGCCGCAGGCGATCATCACGGTCTCCCTGATGGCCGCCCTGCTGCCGCGCATCTCCCGGTCGGCGCACGAGGGCGACAGCGGCGCGGTACGCGACGACATCTCCCAGGGACTGCGGACGACGGCGGTCGCGATCGTGCCGATCGCCTTCGGCTTCCTCTCCCTCGGCATTCCGATGTGCACCCTGATCTTCGGGTCCTCGGGCATCGCGCCGGCCACCAACATGGGCTACATGCTGATGGCCTTCGGCCTCGGTCTCATCCCGTTCTCCGTGCAGTACGTCGTGCTCCGCGCCTTCTACGCGTACGAGGACACCCGGACCCCCTTCTACAACACGGTCATCGTGGCGGTCTTCAACGCCGTGGCCTCGGCCGTGTGCTACTTCGTGCTCCCCGCCCGCTGGGCCGTCGTCGGCATGGCCGCCTCCTACGGCCTCGCCTACGCGATCGGCGTCGGGGTCGCCTGGAACAGGCTGCGCAAGAGGCTGGGCGGCGACCTGGACGGCGCCCGCGTCCTGCGCACCTACGCCAGGCTCGGTATCGCCGCGGTTCCGGCGGCGCTGCTGAGCGGCGTCGCCTGCTACGGGATCGCACAGACGCTGGGACAAGGGGTCGGCGGCTCGTTCGCCGCTCTGCTCGGCGGCAGCATCGTGCTGTTCGGCGTCTTCTACGTCGCCGCGCGGAAGATGCGCATCGAAGAACTCAACTCAATGGTCGGAATGGTCCGCGGGCGCCTGGGGCGCTGAGGCGGGGGTACGAGCACAACCATCGTCCGTCGCCGTGTGTCGTGCATAGCGCCGGACTGTGGGCACAATTGGTTTCTGCGTCGGACAGCGCGCAATGAATGGGGAGGCGGGAACGACGGTGGCGGAACGGAGCACGGCTGCCGTCGACGTGGCAGACAACAGTGGCGATGAGCCGCTGACCGCCAAGGCGGGCCAGTCCACGTCCGACGGGGTGGCCCAGAACCGGGAGCGGGAGACGGACAGCGAAGAGGCACAGGGGAGCGGCGGGACCGAGGGTCCCGGGAAGGCCTCACCGCCAGAACTGCACAGCGGCCACAAGCTGGCCCGGAGGTATCGCCTCGAGGAGTGCGTCACCCGTCTGGACGGCTTCAGCAGCTGGCGTGCGGTGGACGAGAAGCTGCGCCGCGCCGTCGGCGTGCATCTGCTGCCCGCCGATCACCCGCGGGCCCGTTCGGTACTGGCGGCGGCCCGGTCCTCCGCCCTGCTGGGCGACCCCCGCTTCGTCCAGGTCCTGGACGCGGTCGAGGAGAACGATCTCGTCTACGTCGTCCACGAGTGGCTGCCCGACGCCACGGAGCTGACGGCGCTCCTGGCCGTGGGCCCGCTGGAGGTCCACGAGGCCTACCAGATGGCCACCCAGGTCTCCCAGGCCATGGCCGCCGCACACCGTGAGGGTCTCGCGCATCTGCGGCTGACCCCGAGCGCCGTGCTGCGGACGTCCAGCGGTCAGTGGCGCATCCGTGGGCTCGCGGTGAACGCCGCGCTGCGCGGCATCAGCTCCAACACCCCCCAGCGCACGGACACCGAGGCGATCGGCGCGCTCCTGTACGCCGCGCTCACCCAGCGCTGGCCGTACGAGAACGACGCGTACGGCCTGTCCGGGCTGCCCAAGGGAGTCGGCCTGATCGCACCGGACCAGGTGCGGGCCGGCGTCCACCGTGGCCTGTCCGAGCTCGCCATGCGCGCACTCGCCAACAACGGCGCGACGGCCTCTCGCCACGAGTCCCCGTGCACGACACCGGAGGAGCTGGTCAAGGCGATCGCCGAGATGCCCCGCATCCGGCCGCCGGAGCCCGCGTTCACCGCTCCGCCGGAGTACCAGCGCACGTCGTACCAGCAGGGCAGCTACGGCCGCCCCGCGTCCCACGCCACGCAGCCGGTGACGGCCCCGCCGCCCCCGCTGCAGAGCCGCACCGGCAAGGCCCTGAAGTGGACGGTGTCGGCGCTCCTCATCGCCGCCCTGGGCCTCGGCAGCTGGCAGCTCGCGGACGCGCTGATGGACCGCAGCAAGTCCGACGACACCCAGCCGACGCGCACGACGGACGGCAACGACAAGGGTCCCACCCCCTCTGGCACAGGCAGAGCGCTCAAGGTGAAGGCGGCACGGGAATACATCGCAAGCGGGGAAGCACAAGCTCCGCAAGATGTCGACAACACCTTTGACGGCGACAGTTCGACCTACTGGCGAACCAAGCGGTACGTCGCCGGCCCTGCTCTCGAGCCGTACAAGCCAGGTGTGGGGATCGTCTACGACCTCGGTTCACCCCAAGAACTCTCGGCAGTTTCCATAGGGCTCCGATACAGCGGAGACCACACCACGATTCACCTTTATGCGGCCGACTCGTTGAACCCCACGACGGGAGTCACGGGAATGGGCGAATTGGGAGAATCCACCACTAAAGGATCGTCGCTCTCGATCAAGAGTGCGAAACCAGCCAAGGCTCGATTCGTGCTGGTATGGGTCACTGCAGTACCCAATGCCCCCGCGGACGGTTACAGCGGCACCGGCTACAAACAGGCAATTACTGACGTAGCATTCACCGGATAGAAGAATGTGAGGATGCTGAGCGCATCCTCACATTCCTTACCGGCTTCAATCGCTCTTACCGGTACTGCCAGCCGCAATAACCACTGACAATCAGATGACTGCCTTCGAAGGTGCCAACGTTGACCGTCGCCGCGGCGATACCGGCCGAATCGTAGGCGGATGTACTCCAGGCACCATCATCGCCCTGGCCCCCATAAATTTCATGCCAAGGCCAAGACTTGTACGCACCCGCATTGGTCTTGGTCACCAACTGAACACCAACATGGTGCCCATCGGCGGATACATCGGTGACACCGAGCACCAGCGGATCCAGAGTCGTACTGCTCGCCCACGTACCCGACCAGGTCCCATATCCACCCTCAACCGTGCAGCCGGTACCAGCGGCTGACGCGGATGGCGCGGTGACCATGAGCAATCCTACCGATATTACCGCAGTAGAAATAAAAATCGGTACTTTCTTCACATTCACCCTTCCCTAAAAGAATAACAAGTCATAATACGATCACCTGACCTTGACTGCAAGGACACCTGTTCGACATCAACCCCAGAACCGCCGTTCTTCCGCTAATCCCTATAATCACTGTTACGGTGGCTTGCTGGCGATAATTGCGATTGGAGGGAAATGGGAGCCGAAGAGGTCTCCGACGCTGAGCTCCTCGCTCGCCACGTCGAGGGCGACTCCGACGCTTTCGGCGAGCTCGTGCGCCGGCACCGCGACCGGCTCTGGGCGGTGGCCCTGCGCACGCTGGGAGACCGCGAGGAGGCCGCTGACGCCGTCCAGGACGCGCTGGTCTCCGCCTACCGGGCCGCTCATACCTTCCGTGGCCAGTCGGCCGTCACGACCTGGCTGCACCGCATCACCGTGAACGCCTGCCTGGACCGCGCCCGCAAGGCCGCCTCCAGGAGGACCTCCCCCGTCGACGACACCGAACGGCTGGAACAGCTCCTCGAACCCCACGAGTCCGCCTCCGCTCCGGCCGAGCGCAACGACCTGCACCGCGAACTGGTGACGGCCCTGGGCACCCTCCCGGCCGACCAGCGCGCCGCCCTCGTCCTCGTGGACATGCAGGGCTATCCCGTGGCGGAGGCGGCAGCCGTCCTCGACGTGCCCGTCGGCACGGTGAAAAGCCGCTGCGCCCGCGGCAGAGCCAGACTGCTCCCGCTGCTCGCCCACCTCCGCTCGGAGAAGGGAAGCAGTACGGGCGGCAACAGATCGGACGACGGAAGGAACCGGACGCAGGGGGCATCCGTCCCACCGGCAGCGGGGCCGCACGACGCGGGTCCCCATGACGCGGGACCAAGCGATTCAGCTGCTGTGAAGGGCGGAGGTGGGCGAGCGTGACATCCACGACGGATACGGCAGGACACCCGGATGTCGCGGAGATCTCCGACCTCACCGAAGGCCTGCTCCCACTCTCCCGTAGCGCGGACGTCCGACGGCATCTGGACGACTGTGCGCTCTGCGCCGACGTGTACGACTCCCTGGAGGAGATCCGTGGGCTGCTCGGCACCCTGCCGGCACCGACGCGCATGCCCGACGAGGTAGCCGCCCGTATCGATGCCGCGCTCGCCGCGGAGGCGCTCCTGGACGCCGCGGTACCCGGCCACGACTCCGAGACGGACGAGTCGAGCCTCGATGTTTCACGTGAAACATCGGTCACCGATTCACGTGAAACATCGGTCACGGGAGTAGCCGGTGCGCAGACCACCCCCGGCTCGGCTGCCTCCGTGAGCCGTCCCTCGGGCCACTCCCACGCGGCCACCGGACCCGGCCGTTCCCATCGGGGACGTCCAGGGCGCCGCAGGGTCGCCCTCCTGGGTACAGCGGTCACCGCCGCCGCTCTGGGGCTGGGCGCGATCTTCTTCCAAACGCTGAGCGATGACGGCTCCGGCAAGAGCCCTCAGACGGCGACACAGCAGGGGTCCAAGGACACCTACTCCGAAGGAACGCTGCAGACCCGGGTCACCGACCTCCTCAAGAAGAACAAGAGCGGCAGCGACCGCTCCGGCGGCTCGAAGCACCCCTGGGGAGTCCAGTCCAATGGCGCGGAGAACGGGTCCGCCGGGGTGGACACCTTGATCACGCCTGCTGTGGAGATCCCCGAGTGCATCCAGCAGGGGACCGGAAACACCGGCGCGGTCCTCGCCGCGGAGAAGGGCACGTACCAGGGAACGAGCGTCTATCTCGTCGTGCTGCCGGATACCTCGGACAGCACCAAGGTGACGGCGTACCTCGTCGACGCGGCCTGCGAGAAACCCGGGGGAACATCCCCCGGCAAGCTCCTGCTGACCCACTCGTACACCCGCTCCTGACAGCGTGCCCGTAGAGTCACCTCTTCCCCAGGAACCCCATGGGATCTCTGTGCTGTGTCCCATCTCCGTGTGCCCGGACACAGCGGGAATGCACGCCCCTTAGGATCCGTTGGGAGGGTGAGAGTTCTGAGAGAGGCTCCCACCGGCAGTACGTAGCAGTCTCCAGAGACGAGGAATGAAGCCGTGAGCGACGTCCGTAACGTGATCATCATCGGGTCCGGGCCTGCCGGCTACACGGCAGCGCTCTACACCGCGCGCGCGTCGCTGAAGCCGCTGGTCTTCGAGGGCGCCGTCACCGCGGGTGGCGCGCTGATGAACACCACCGAGGTGGAGAACTTCCCCGGCTTCCAGGACGGAATCATGGGCCCCGAGCTCATGGACAACATGCGCGCCCAGGCCGAGCGCTTCGGTGCCGAGCTGGTGCCGGACGACATCGTCGCCGTCGACCTGTCCGGAGAGATCAAGACCGTCACGGACACCGCCGGCACCGTCCACCGCGCCAAGGCCGTCATCGTCACCACGGGCTCGCAGCACCGCAAGCTGGGCCTGCCCAGGGAGGACGCCCTCTCCGGACGCGGCGTCTCCTGGTGTGCCACCTGTGACGGCTTCTTCTTCAAGGACCAGGACATCGCCGTGATCGGCGGCGGTGACACCGCGATGGAGGAGGCCACCTTCCTCTCCCGCTTCGCCAAGTCCGTGACGATCGTCCACCGGCGTGACAGCCTGCGTGCCTCCAAGGCCATGCAGGAGCGGGCCTTCGCCGACCCGAAGATCAAGTTCGTCTGGGACAGCGAAGTCGCCGAGATCGAGGGCGACCCCAAGCTCTCCGGCCTGAAGCTGCGGAACCTGAAGACGGGTGAGATCTCCGACCTGGCGGTGACCGGTCTGTTCATCGCGATCGGCCACGACCCGCGCACCGAGCTCTTCAAGGGCCAGCTCAACCTGGACGACGAGGGCTACCTCAAGGTCGAGGCGCCCTCGACCCGCACGAACCTGACCGGTGTCTTCGGCGCCGGCGACGTCGTCGACCACACGTACCGCCAGGCCATCACCGCGGCCGGCACCGGCTGCTCCGCCGCCCTCGACGCCGAGCGCTACCTCGCCGCCCTCGCGGACAGCGAGACCGCCGCGGCTGCTGCCACCGTCTGACCCCCGTCCGCCCCACCGCACCAACCAGTTAAGGAGCCCGCCGTGGCCGGCACCCTCAAGCACGTAACCGACGATTCCTTCGAGCAGGACGTCCTGAAGAGCGACAAGCCCGTCCTGGTGGACTTCTGGGCCGCCTGGTGCGGTCCGTGCCGCCAGATCGCGCCGTCCCTCGAGGCGATCGCGGCCGAGTACGGCGACAAGATCGAGATCGTCAAGCTCAACATCGACGAGAACCCGGGTACGGCCGCCAAGTACGGCGTCATGTCCATCCCGACCCTGAACGTCTACCAGGGTGGCGAGGTCGCCAAGACCATCGTCGGTGCCAAGCCGAAGGCCGCGCTCGTGCGGGACCTCGAGGACTTCATCTCCGAGTAGGTAGTAGGCGAGCAGCCGCACTCAAGCGGCGCGTGTGTTTCACGTGAAACACGAATGGGCCAGCCCTCCGGGCTGGCCCATTCGCTTTGTCGTCTCAGACGCCGATCACCGGTACAGAGGCCCCGACCACGGGGCGCGCCACTGGTTACAACGGGCGAAGCGCCGGTTCCTTCTGTACCACCCCGAGGAGACGGTCCAACGCCATCTCCACGTCTTCCTTCCAGGAGAGCGTCGTCCGCAGCTCCAGCCTCAGCCGCGGGTACGTCGGGTGGGGTCGTACGGTCTTGAAGCCCACCGCCAGGAGATGGTCTGCCGGCAGTAGACAGGCCGGTTCCCTCCAGCGCGCGTCCCCGAAGGCCTCGATCGCCTTGAAGCCCCGGCGCAGCAGATCCTTGGCAACCGTCTGGACCATCACCCTGCCCAGTCCTTGACCTTGGTAGCCCGGCAGGATGAAGGCGGTCATCAGCTGGACGGCGTCCGGGGAGACCGGACTGGTGGGGAACGCGGTGGCGCGAGGGACATACGCCGGCGGCGCGTACATCACGAAGCCGACCGGCACGTCGTCCACATAGACCACGCGGCCACAGGATCCCCATTCCAGCAGGACGGCGGAGATCCACGACTCCTTCTCCAGCTCGGACGTTCGCGTCTTCAGCGCGGCTTCTCCACTGACCGGGTCCAGCTCCCAGAAGACGCACGCCCGGCAACGCTGGGGAAGATCCGGAAGGTTGTCCAGCGTGAGCGGTACGAGCCGACGCCCCATGAAGGATGTTCCTCACTTCCCTCGCCCGCGGCACCGCGGGCGGCAGTCAGAGCGCTTCGCTCCCTGAGCAGGCTGCCGACGAATCCGCCGACCGCTCCCAGGCCCAGGCCCGCGGTCACCAGTCCGGAACGGCTCACGCTCTGCATGGCCCCCGCCTCCCCGATGAAGGTGCCCCAGGTGAATGCGCCGTACCCGTTCGCATCGTATCCACGATGCGATTCCATCGATACCGTCAGAAAGCAAAGAGCGGGCCGTGTTCCGGTACACACCGGACATGGCCCGCTCTTGTGGTCGGTCGATCCGAGATCTCCCGGCCGGGGTGCTCAGTCCTCCGTGTCCTCCGAGTCGCCGTCCAGCAGGCTCCTCTGCAGGACAGGTCCCTCGCCCGGGGCCAGGGAGCCGAGGATGCGCTCAAGGTCGTCCATCGAGGCGAACTCGACGGTGATCTTCCCCTTCTTCTGTCCCAGGTCGACCTTCACCCGCGTCTCGAAGCGGTCCGAGAGACGCGTGGCGAGATCGCTGAGCGCCGGGGAGAGCCGAGCGCCGGCCCGCGGCCCCTTGGAGCGCGTGGCGGTCTGCGGACGGGATCCCATCAGGGTGACGATCTCCTCGACGGCCCGCACCGACAGCCCTTCGGCCACGATCCGGTGGGCCAGTCGGTCCTGCTCCTCCGAGTCAGCGACGGAGAGCAGGGCCCGAGCGTGGCCGGCGGAGAGAACTCCGGCGGCGACACGCCGCTGGACCGCCGGCGAGAGCTTCAGCAGGCGCAGGGTGTTGGAGACCTGGGGGCGCGACCGCCCGATACGGTCCGCCAGCTGGTCGTGCGTGCAGTTGAAGTCCTGGAGCAGCTGGTCGTAGGCGGCAGCCTCTTCCAGCGGGTTCAGCTGGGCGCGGTGCAGGTTCTCCAGCAGCGCGTCCAGGAGGAGCTTTTCGTCGTCGGTGGCGCGCACGATCGCCGGAATGGCGTCGAGGCCCGCTTCACGGCAGGCCCGGAAGCGCCGCTCGCCCATGATGAGCTCGTAGCGCGTCGGCCCCACCTGGCGCACGACGACGGGCTGGAGAAGCCCGACCTCTTTGATGGAGGTGACGAGCTCGGACAGAGCGTCCTCGTCGAAGACCTCACGGGGCTGGCGCGGGTTGGGGGTGATGAAGTCGAGCGGCAGCTCGGCGAAGTGCGCACCGACCGGCGCGGCGGGCATCTCCGGAGCTCCGCTCGTCGAGAGCTCCTCGGCTTCCTGGGTCACCGGCGGCAGGGTGGCCACCTTCGCCGCCGCCACTCCACGCTCCGCGGTGAGCACAGGCGCACCCGCCGATGATCCACCCAGCGGCGAGGAAGCCGCCTTCTCCCCTGTCGGAGCCGCGGGGATCAGTGCGCCGAGGCCCCGCCCCAGCCCTCGTCGTCGCTCGCTCACTGGATCCCCTCCACAAGGTTCTGACTGTTCTGTACGCCCACATGGGCGTTCTGTGCGTCGTACGCCACGCCGACTCCTCGGAGGGCGATTTCTCGTGCCGCCTCAAGATACGAGAGGGCACCACTCGATCCTGGATCGTAGGTCAGCACCGTCTGCCCGTAACTGGGGGCCTCGGAGATACGGACCGAGCGAGGAATGCTCGTCCGCAGCACCTCCTCACCGAAGTGGCTGCGTACCTCTTCCGCGACCTGGGACGCCAGACGGGTCCGGCCGTCGTACATGGTGAGCAGGATCGTCGAGACATGAAGGTTGGGGTTGAGGTGTCCCCGTACCAGGTCGACGTTGCGCAGGAGCTGCCCCAGGCCCTCCAGCGCGTAGTACTCGCACTGGATGGGGATGAGGACCTCCGCACCCGCGACCAGCGCGTTGACCGTCAGGAGACCGAGCGACGGCGGGCAGTCGATGAGGATGTAGTCCAGCGGCTGCTCATAGGCCTGGATCGCTCGTTCCAGCCGGCTCTCCCGCGCGACCAGGGACACCAGCTCGATCTCCGCACCGGCGAGATCGATCGTGGCAGGTGCGCAGAAGAGTCCCTCCACGTCGGGAACCGGTTGGACGACCTCGGAGAGTGGTCTGCTGTCGATCAGCACGTCGTAGATGGAAGGAACCTCGGCGTGGTGATCGATACCCAGCGCGGTCGAGGCATTGCCCTGAGGGTCGAGGTCGATCACAAGGACACGACCGCCGTGCAGGGCCAGCGAAGCGGCAAGGTTGACCGTGGTCGTGGTCTTACCCACCCCGCCCTTCTGGTTGGCGACCACCATGACGCGGGTCTGCTCAGGCCGGGGCAGGCCCTCGCCGGCGCGACCTAGCGCCTCCACCGCCAATTGGGCAGCACGACCGATGGGAGTGTCGTCCATCGGAGGCGGTGTTTCACGTGAAACATCCGCCCCCATCGACTCGGTACGGGGACCGGGGACCGGATCGGTCATCGGTCCCGCGATGTTGGCGTCGGACCGCAAGGATTCACTCTCCTCGACTTCAGGCTCGCAATGAACAGAGCCTCCCATGCCTTCGGGGTCGTGAACCAGCGAGGCCCGTTCTTCTGTGGAGAAATCCACCTCTGTGGACACCTCCACACCCTCTCGGAGTGAACCGAGAGGCTGCCGATCGCGGGGTTCGGCCGCGGCCCGGCCGCGACTGATGATGCCGTGCAACAGTGAGCGACGTTTCACGTGAAACACGATGCAAGGCCGTCACGGCCACGACGGTGCGACACTCCGAGTGACATGGTGGGGCAGCTTGTGTGGAGTACGGCTGGTCGTCAGGACGGATCAGCCGCAGTGACAGAAAGCTCCCGGCTCCGCAGGACGGAGCCGGGAGTACAGGTCGACCCGCTTCACAGGATCAGCGGCGGCGTCGCGTTCGCCCGGTCCGCGCCGCCTTGGCCCGCTTGGCCGCGAAGCGCACACCCCCCGGGCTCTCCCCGACCTCGACCCGCACCACGGTGGAGAGCGGATCAACCACTCCCTCGCCGACGTGGAGGACGGAGGTCTTCACCGCACCGAGCTTGCTGAGTGCCGTTGTGGCGCTCTTCAGCTCCTCCTCCGCGGTATCCCCCTTCAGCGCGAGCATCTCGCCGTAGGGGCGCAGCAGGGGGATTCCCCAGGTGGCCAGACGGTCCAGAGGTGCCACGGCACGCGCCGTCACGACGTGCACGGGGGGAAGCTTGCCCATGACCTCCTCCGCACGGCCACGGACAACGGTCACATGGTCGAGACCGAGGAGCTCCACGACCTCGGTGAGGAAGGTCGTACGCCGCAGCAGTGGCTCAAGAAGGGTGATCTTGATGTCCTCGCGGACGAGTGCCAGCGGGATGCCGGGCAGGCCGGCGCCCGAGCCGACATCGCACACGGTCACGCCCTCGGGTACGACCTCGGAGAGCACCGCGCAGTTCAGCAGGTGCCGCTCCCACAGGCGGGGCACTTCACGCGGGCCGATCAGACCCCGCTGCACTCCGGCCTCCGCCAGGAGCTCCGCATACCGGACCGCGTCCGCGAAGCGATCACCGAATACCTCGCGCGCCTGCTCGGGCGCGGGAGGAAGCTCCGCTGCCTCCGTCACGGGGGACCGTCCTTCCGTACCGCATAAGCGCACTGAGCGCTGAACACCAGGAGTATCAGGCTGACAAACTTCGGCCCCGCCTGCTCAACAGACGGGGCCGGAGAAACATACGTACCGATCAGGCGGGGAGCACGACGACGAAGCGCTCCGGCTCCTCGCCCTCGGACTCGCTGCGCAGACCCGCGGACTTCACCGCGTCGTGGACCACCTTGCGCTCGAAGGGCGTCATCGGCTTCATCTTCACCGGCTCGCCGGAGCTCTTGACCTCGGCCGCGGCCTTGGCGCCGAGCTCGGAGAGCTCCTCGCGCTTCTTGGCCCGGTAGCCCGCGATGTCCAGCATCAGCCGGCTGCGGTCCCCGGTCTCCCGGTGGACGGCCAGGCGCGTGAGCTCCTGGAGGGCTTCGAGCACCTCGCCGTCACGGCCGACGAGCTTCTGCAGATCACGGCCGGCGACGTCGCTGATGATCGAGACAGCGGCGCGGTCGGCCTCGACGTCCATGTCGATGTCGCCGTCGAGGTCGGCGATGTCCAGCAGACCCTCGAGGTAGTCCGCCGCGATCTCGCCTTCCTGCTCAAGGCGGGTCAGCGTGTCGCCCTCGGTGGCGGCGGAGGTGGTGCCTTCCGTCACGGGATGGACTCCTTCTTACTTCTTGGACGGGGACTTGGGCCGCTGGGGGCCCTTGCGCTGTCCGGACTGGGCTTTGCTGCGGGTACCGGCGCCCGGCTTGCCGCCGCCGCCTGCCTGCTTGGGGGCCGCCTTGGCGTCCTGCGGCTCGTCGGACTTGATCAGCGAGGTCTTCGGCTCGGACTCGTCCGCCGTCTTCGCGGTACCGGTCGCCGTGCTGCTCGACTGGCGCTGGGACTTGGACTGGCGCTTCGGCTGCTGCCGCTTGGGAGCCGCGCCGGTGGTGACCGTGGTGCCGTCCTCGGTCTCGACGAGGGTCGTGCTCTCGCCCTTCACCACGGCCCCGTCGGGCTGGGCGACGAGGCCCGCCTTGGTCAGGCCGTTGATGAACTTGCGCTCGAACTCGTTGCGGTCGCGACCCTTGCCGACGATCGTCTTGACGATGGTCTTCTCGCGGCGGTTGCGGGTCTTGCCGTGGTGCGTGACGTGCTTCTGCAGGCGCTCCAGGTAGGCGGCCTGGGCCTTGCTGCCCGGAGTCGGGTTGTTGCGGATGACGTACATCTGCTGACCCATGGTCCACACGTTGGTGGTGAGCCAGTAGACGAGGACACCGACCGGGAAGTTGATGCCGAAGACGGCGAACATCACCGGGAAGACGTACATCAGCATCTTCTGCTGCTGCATGAAGGGCGTCTTCACCGTGGTGTCGACGTTCTTCGTCATCAGCTGACGCTGGGTGTAGAACTGCGATCCCGACATCAGCACGATCATGATCGCGGTGACGACACGGACGTCCGTGATGTGGGCGCCGAGCAGGGCGACCTTGTCGGCGCTGTCGGTGAACTTCGCGGCGAGCGGGGCACCGAAGATGTGCGCGTTACGGGCGCTGGCGAGCAGCCGATCGTCGATGACGCCGATCGTCTTGCCCGTCGCGATGCCGTTGAGCACGTGGTACAGGGCGAAGAAGAACGGGGACTGCGCCAGGATGGGAAGGCACGAGGAGAGCGGGTTGGTGCCCGACTCCTTGTACAGCTTCATCATCTCTTCGGACTGGCGCTGCTTGTCGTTCTTGTAGCGCTCCTGGATCTTCTTCATCTCGGGCTGCAGGGTCTGCATGGCCCGAGTGGCCTTGATCTGCTTCACGAAGAGCGGGATCAGGCAGATACGGATCAGGATCACCAGGGACACGATCGACAGGCCCCAGGCCCAGCCCGTATCAGGACCGAAGATCTTCCCGTACACGGAGTGGAACTGGACGATGACCCAGGAAACGGGTGTCGTGATGAAGCTGAAAAAACCGGCAATCGTGTCCACTAATCAGGCTCCTTGAGCATGGGACGGAGTCTCGGCGGCCGGGCCCGGGGCAGTGGTGTCCCCGGTGGCCGGTTCGGCGGCGGAGGTTCCGCCCTTGCGTGCGCGCCAGGCGTTGCGCACCATCTCGTGCCACCGCGGACGCTTGCGCGGCGGGACATGGTCCACACCGCCCAGCGACCACGGATTGCACCGCAGGATGCGCCAGGCGGTGAGTGCCGTTCCCTTGATCGCACCGTGCCGGTCGATGGCCTGGTAGCCGTAGTGGGAGCACGACGGGTAGTACTTGCACACCGGCCCCAGCAGCGGGCTGATCGTCCACTGGTACAGCTTGATGAGAGCCAGCAGCGGGTACTTCATCGCGCGCCCCCTCCCAGCAGCCGCTGAAAAGCGGCATCCAGGTCTTGGGCCAGCTGTTCATGGTCGGCGTCGCCCGCACCGGGCAACGCTCGTACGACTACCAGGCTACCGGGGGCCAGCAGGCCGACCCGGTCACGCATCAGATGGCGAAGCCTGCGCTTCACCACGTTGCGTATGACGGCTCCACCCACGGCTTTGCTCACGACGAAACCCGCACGCGTCGGGGGAGCGCTCTCCCCAGGCGCGTGCGGGTCCGTTGCACCGCTACGAAGGTGGACGACGAGGAGCGGGCGTCCGGCCCGGCGTCCTCGGCGTACCGCGGTCGCGAAGTCCTCGCGCCGCCTCAGCCGATGCTCGGAAGGCAGCACGTCATGACCTGTAAATGATCAGGCAGACAGGCTCGCGCGACCCTTGCCACGGCGGTTCGCGAGAATCGCGCGGCCGGCACGGGTGCGCATCCGCAGGCGGAAGCCGTGGGTCTTGGCGCGACGACGGTTGTTCGGCTGGAAGGTGCGCTTGCTCACTCGGGGGCTCCAGAAAGAATCGGTGATGGCGGGGTGCCGTCCTGGCTGTCACCGTGCGCCCACGAGTAGCTCGCATTACGCCCGAGTGCACCGCTTCCCGATCACTTTTCGCGATCTGTGCCCATCGGAGGCAGGCGGCAGCAGCCATCGACAACTCGACCTGGTTACGGTACGCGCGGCTCCGCCATTCGGTCAAACCAGCACCTGGCGAGAGACACTGTCCACAGGCTGGGGACAACAACTTGAACCACAGCGGTCGCCCTGACTACCGTGGCTGAACTCCGATTCGTTCCCTTCCCCCCGCCCCAGCGGTTTTGTTCCCCGTCCCACCCGACTGACTTGCCGACCTGTTCCCAGAACCACACGTTCGTGGGACCCGTGAGAGAGCGTGCCCTGTGGCTGACGTACCTGCCGATCTTGCCGCAGTGTGGCCACGAGTACTGGAACAACTCCTCGGTGAGGGCCGCGGGCAGGGTGTCGAGGTGAAGGACGAGCACTGGATCAAACGGTGCCAGCCCCTGGCGCTGGTCGCCGACACCGCTCTGCTCGCCGTTCCGAACGAGTTCGCGAAGGGCGTGCTGGAAGGACGTCTCGCGCCGATCGTCAGCGAGACGCTGAGCCGCGAGTGCGGGCGTCCGATCCGTATCGCGATCACCGTCGACGACTCGGCGGGCGAGCCCCCGCCGCCTCCCGTCCAGCCCCGGTACGACGAGTCCGAGCCCTCCTCGGGGCCGGGCCAGGGCCGCGACTCCTACGAGGGCCAGGGCGGCGAGGACCGCAACGCCTACGGCGGCCAGGGCCGCGACGAGCGCACCGGCTACGACGCCCAGGGGCGCGACGACCGCAACGGCTACGAACCGGGCCGCGAGGACCGCAACGCCTACGACGCGCAGCGCCGCGAGGGTTACGAGGGGTACGGCCGCCACCGCGCCGACGACCGGCGTGACGACCGCCGGGAGGACCGGCGAGAAGATCACCGGGGTGCTCACCGGGGCGGCCGTTCCGACCAGCTGCCCGGCGCTCCCGGGGACCAGTTGCCGCCCGGCCGCTCCGACCAGCTGCCCACCGCCCGCCCCGCGTACCCGGACTACCAGCGCCCGGAGCCCGGCGCCTGGCCCCGGCACGGTCAGGACGACTACGGCTGGCAGCAGCAGCGGCTCGGCTTCCCCGAGCGTGACCCGTACGCCTCGCCGTCGCAGGACTACCGGCCGCAGTCGATGGAGCGGCCGCCCTACGAGCAGCAGCGCCAGGACTACGACCAGCCCCGCTCCGACTACGACCAGCGTCCCGACCGCCGCGACCTCCAGGACCCGTCCTCGGGCGGCGGCCCCCTGCACCGCGGCGGCCCCTCGCTGCCGGGTTCCGGCGGCGCTCCCGGTCCCCTGGCCGCCAAGCCCGCGCCGGCGTCCGGCCCGGGTGAGCCCACCGCGCGCCTGAATCCGAAGTACCTCTTCGACACCTTCGTCATCGGGGCCTCGAACCGCTTCGCGCACGCCGCCGCGGTCGCCGTCGCCGAGGCGCCGGCGAAGGCGTACAACCCCCTGTTCATCTACGGGGAGTCGGGGCTCGGCAAGACGCACCTGCTGCACGCGATCGGGCACTACGCGCGCAGCCTCTATCCGGGCACCCGCGTGCGGTACGTGAGTTCCGAGGAGTTCACCAACGAGTTCATCAACTCCATCCGCGACGGCAAGGGCGACAGCTTCCGCAAGCGCTACCGCGAGATGGACATCCTGCTGGTCGACGACATCCAGTTCCTGGCGGACAAGGAGTCGACGCAGGAGGAGTTCTTCCACACCTTCAACACGCTCCACAACGCGAACAAGCAGATCGTGCTCTCCAGCGACCGGCCGCCCAAGCAGCTGGTGACGCTGGAGGACCGGCTGCGGAACCGTTTCGAGTGGGGACTGATCACGGACGTCCAGCCGCCCGAGCTGGAGACGCGTATCGCGATCCTCCGCAAGAAGGCGGTGCAGGAGCAGCTCAACGCCCCGCCGGAGGTCCTGGAGTTCATCGCCTCGCGGATCTCGCGCAACATCCGCGAGCTTGAGGGGGCGCTGATCCGGGTGACGGCGTTCGCGTCGCTCAACCGGCAGCCGGTGGATCTCGGCCTGACGGAGATCGTCCTGAAGGACCTCATCCCGGGCGGCGAGGACTCGGCTCCGGAGATCACCGCGACCGCGATCATGGCGGCCACCGCCGACTACTTCGGTCTGACGGTGGACGACCTGTGCGGGTCCTCGCGCAGCCGCGTCCTGGTGACGGCACGCCAGATCGCCATGTACCTGTGCCGCGAGCTGACCGACCTGTCACTGCCGAAGATCGGTGCCCAGTTCGGCGGCCGCGACCACACGACGGTCATGCACGCAGACCGCAAGATCCGCGCGCTGATGGCCGAGCGCCGCTCGATCTACAACCAGGTCACCGAGCTCACCAACCGCATCAAGAACGGCTGACGGACGCGGCGGTACGACCGCCAGGGCGCCCCCGGGACGAGCTCCCGGGGGCGCTTTCCGTTTCCTGCCTCTCGAGACCTGCCGAAGTCTGCCGAGGCCTGCCAAGGCCTGTCCGAAGCCTCCGGATCGTCCGCGATCCGTGCGTCCCGGCTTCGCCCCACGCGGGGCCCCGGCTTCGCCACGCGCCCCTGGGAGCGCCGCCCACAACGCTCGGGAACGCCGTTCCGGCCCCCTCCGAGGCCCTCCTTCGCCCCGATCGGGGGCCGCCCGACGTCGTCCAGAGGTCATGCGACCGGCACCATCTGTTCGATTACGCGCAGGGTTACGGCCACTCTCCACAGATTCGGTGACTTTCTGGCGTCCACACCCTGGGGACCGGGAAGTTGTCCCGATCGTGTCCACAGGGCCCGCGGCCGTAGGACCATAGGGCCAGGTCAGCCCCCTGTGGATTCGTGGACGAACGCTCTCCACAGACTGTGGACAAAGAAATGATCCACAGGGTGTGCGCGGAGTTGTCCACCGGAAACCCACAGGCCGGAGCCCGTTGTCCCCAGTGAATCCCAGCTTCTCCACACCCCTGTCCACTGTTCGGCAACGAGACGCGCTCTCTCACCGTGTCGAGTGAAAGGCGTCACACCAAGGTGCCGGGTTGGCCTGTGGGGAACGTGGGTAAAGCTGGGGACGGCGCTGGGGAGAAGTGGCCCGAGGCTGTGCATCGAGTGTGCAGAACTTTTCGCCGTCCACAGACGCCCCCGGTTTTCCACCGCCTCCACCCACAGGGTCGGTGGACAAAAAATCCGGTCTGACCTGCGAAAACAGGGTTATCCACGGTATCCACAGGCCCTACTACTAAGACCAACTAGAGAGAGCCTGGAAACCGTTTCGAAGTGGGGGCTGTGCACAACTCGCTCCCGGAGCCCCGTCTGCCGCTCGGCACGACTTGACCCCGAGGGGCACCGACTGTCAGCGCGGTGCGTCAGACTGTTCCCCGGTGTCCTTCCCCCCAGCGGTCCGAGCGACACCGAGTGAGACGACGAAGGCCAGCAGGGCGAGAGCGCCGGCAACAGACGGAGGCGGCAACGGTGAAGATCCGGGTGGAACGCGACGTACTCGCGGAGGCAGTGGCCTGGGCGGCTCGCAGCCTCCCGGCCCGTCCGCCGGCGCCTGTGCTCGCCGGCCTCCTTCTGAAGGCCGAGGAGGGCGCCCTGAGCCTCTCCAGCTTCGACTACGAGGTCTCGGCGCGTGTCTCCGTCGACGCGGAGGTCGAGGAGGAGGGCACGGTCCTGGTCTCGGGCCGTCTGCTCGCGGACATCTGCCGCGCCCTCCCCAACCGGCCGGTGGAGATCTCCACAGACGGTGTACGGGCGACCGTGGTCTGCGGCTCCTCCCGGTTCACCCTCCACACCCTGCCTGTGGAGGAGTACCCGGCGCTGCCGCAGATGCCGTCGGCGACCGGCACCGTCCCGGGCGAGGTCTTCGCCTCGGCCGCCGCGCAGGTGGCCATCGCCGCCGGACGCGACGACACGCTTCCCGTCCTCACCGGTGTGCGCATCGAGATCGAGGGCGACACGGTCACCCTGGCCTCCACCGACCGCTACCGCTTCGCGGTCCGCGAGTTCCTGTGGAAGCCGGAGAACCCCGAGGCGTCCGCGGTCGCCCTGGTGCCCGCCAAGACGCTCCTGGACACCGCCAAGGCCCTCACGAGCGGCGACAGCGTGATCCTGGCGCTGTCCGGCTCCGGCGCGGGCGAGGGCCTGATCGGCTTCGAGGGCGCCGGGCGGCGCACGACCACGCGGCTGCTCGAAGGCGACCTCCCGAAGTACCGCTCGCTGTTCCCGACGGAGTTCAACTCCATCGCCGTCATCGAGACCGCCCCCTTCGTGGAGGCCGTCAAGCGTGTGGCCCTGGTCGCCGAGCGCAACACCCCGGTGCGGCTGAGCTTCGAGCAGGGTGTGCTGATCCTGGAGGCCGGCTCCAGCGACGACGCACAGGCTGTGGAAAGGGTCGACGCGCAGCTGGAGGGCGACGACGTCTCGATCGCCTTCAACCCGACGTTCCTGCTCGACGGCCTGAGCGCCATCGACTCCCCGGTCGCGCAGCTGTCGTTCACGACGTCCACGAAGCCCGCGCTGCTCAGCGGCAAGCCCGCTCTGGACGCCGAGGCGGACGAGGCCTACAAGTACCTGATCATGCCGGTGCGCCTGTCCGGCTGAGGCTCCGGGCCCGCCGGTCCGACACGGCCGGCGGGCGGATCCACAGGTGGGCGAACGCCTGAGCGGCTATGCCCACAGGTGTGCGTGAGCGTCCGGGTTTAGGCTCAGACACAGGTACGAAAGTGCCCTCACGCCACGTCGCAAACCTAAGGAACAACTGATGGAGCTCGGTCTCGTCGGCCTCGGCAAGATGGGCGGCAACATGCGCGAGCGGATCCGCCGCGCAGGCCACACCGTCATCGGATACGACCGCAACCCGGAACTCGCCGACGTCCACAGCCTCGAAGAACTCGTGGGCGCGCTCGAAGCTCCGCGCGTGGTGTGGGTGATGGTGCCCGCCGGCGCCGCGACCCAGTCCACCGTCGACCAGCTCGGCGACCTGCTGGAGCCCGGCGACACCGTCGTCGACGGCGGCAACTCCCGCTGGACGGACGACGAGAAGCACGCCGAGGAACTGGCCGCCAAGGGCATCGGCTTCGTCGACGCCGGCGTCTCCGGCGGCGTCTGGGGCCTTCAGAACGGCTACGCGCTGATGGTCGGCGGCGACGCCGAGAACGTCGCCCGCGTCCAGCCCGTCTTCGACGCGCTCAAGCCCGAGGGCGACGCCGGCTTCGTCCACGCCGGCAAGGTCGGCGCCGGCCACTTCTCCAAGATGGTCCACAACGGCATCGAGTACGCGATGATGCAGGCCTACGCCGAGGGCTGGGAGCTCCTGGAGAAGGTCCACTCCGTCACCGACGTACGCGAGGTCTTCCGCTCCTGGCAGGAAGGCACGGTCATCCGTTCCTGGCTGCTCGACCTCGCCGTCAACGCCCTGGACGACGACGAACACCTCGACAAACTGCGCGGCTACGCGGACGACTCCGGCGAGGGCCGCTGGACCGTCGAGGCGGCCATCGACAACGCGGTACCCCTGCCCGCGATCACCGCGTCGCTGTTCGCCCGCTTCGCCTCCCGCCAGGACGACTCGCCGCAGATGAAGATGATCGCGGCACTGCGCAACCAGTTCGGCGGCCACGCCGTCGAGCAGAAGTAATCCACAGATCCACATCCACATCCACAGGTCCACGGCCGAGAGGCCGGGGACCGGAGTCTTCCGGGGGAGGTCGGCGAACGACCATGCACGTCACGCATCTGTCGCTGGCCGACTTCCGCTCCTACGCCCGGGTCGAGGTCCCGCTCGACCCGGGCGCCACCGCGTTCGTGGGCCCCAACGGCCAGGGCAAGACGAACCTGGTCGAGGCCGTCGGCTATCTCGCGAGCCTCGGCAGCCACCGCGTCTCCACCGACGCGCCCCTCGTGCGGATGGGCGCCGAGCGGGCGGTCATCCGTGCCAACGTCAGACAGGGCGAACGCCAGCAGCTCATCGAGCTGGAGCTGAACCCCGGCCGGGCCAACCGCGCCCGCGTCAACAGGTCCTCGCAGGTCAAACCCCGTGACGTGCTCGGCATCGTACGGACGGTGCTGTTCGCGCCCGAGGACCTCGCGCTGGTCAAGGGCGACCCCGGCGAGCGGCGCCGCTTCCTCGACGAACTGATCACCGCCCGCTCCCCGCGGATGGCGGCCGTCCGCTCCGACTACGAGCGGGTCCTCAAGCAGCGCAACACCCTCCTGAAGTCGGCCGCGCTGGCCCGCCGCCACGGCGGCCGCACCATGGACCTCTCCACGCTCGACGTGTGGGACCAGCACCTCGCGCGGGTGGGCGCCGAACTGCTCGCCCAGCGGCTCGACCTGGTCGCCGCGGTCCAGCCGCTGGCCGACAAGGCGTACGAACAGCTGGCACCCGGCGGGGGCCCGGTGGCCCTGGAGTACAAGCCCTCCTCACAGCTCCTCACCGGCCACACCCGCGAGGAGCTGTACGAGCAGCTGATGGCGGCCCTCGCGGAGTCCCGCAAACCGGAGATCGAGCGCGGCGTGACCCTGGTGGGCCCGCACCGGGACGAGCTGCTGCTCAAGCTGGGCGAGCTGCCCGCGAAGGGATACGCGTCACACGGCGAGTCCTGGTCGTACGCGCTGGCGCTGCGACTGGCCTCGTACGACCTGCTGAGGGCCGAGGGCAACGAGCCGGTCCTGGTCCTCGACGACGTCTTCGCGGAGCTGGACAGCCGCCGGAGGGAGCGCCTCGCGGAACTTGTGGCTCCCGGGGAGCAGGTGCTCGTGACGGCGGCGGTCGACGACGACGTACCGGGCGTCCTGGCGGGGACCCGCTACGCCGTCTCGGAGGGCACCGTGGAGCGAGTATGACGGAGAACACACCACGGATCCCCGAGCCGTCCGCGCCGCCCGGTGAGGCGGCCCGGAAGACCCCCGAGCCGACCGGCGTCGATCTCGCGCGCGTGGCGCTGCGCGCCGCGAAGGAGCAGGCACGCGCGCGTGGGGACGCGGCACAGCAGAAGAGGCAGGCCCGGCGCGGCGGCGGCCTGCGCTCCGGGGCGCGCGCCGACGGGCGCGACCCGATGGCGCTGGGCGCCGCGATCAACCGGCTGCTGACCGAGCGCGGCTGGGAGACCCCGGCCGCGGTGGGCGGCGTGATGGGGCGCTGGCCGCAGATCGTCGGCGACGACCTGGCCAACCACTGCGTTCCGCTGCGCTACGACGACGACCCGGCCGAGCGGGTGCTGACCGTGCAATGCGACTCGACCGCCTGGGCCACGCAGCTGCGGTTGCTCGCCCCGCAGCTGGTCGCGCGGCTGAACCAGGACCTCGGGCACGGCACCGTGAGGCTGATCAAGGTGCAGGGCCCGGGTGGCCCCGCGCGCCGGTTCGGGCCCCTGCGCGCCCCCGGGAGCACGGGTCCGGGCGACACCTACGGGTGACCCTCGCCCGCCCGGACCGGCCGCCGGCCACGGGCGCCCGCGGCGGGCACGGGCAACCGGACGCGGTTGCGAACACCGACCTGACTCCGCAGTAGCGAAGGGTTGACATCCGGAAGCGCTGAGTGCCTCTGTGAGCCGCTTTGAGCCCGGGGCCGCATATGGGGAGTCGGGCGAGGCGGGTTCAGGGCGGCACATGCGGACTCAGGTACCGGCAAACCCCCATCACTGTCGGCGCTACCGGTAGACTGGAAGCTAATCCCGCCCCCACTTGGGGGGACCGCCCGGGAGAAGCTGAGCAACGCTGATCAAGGCTTACCAACGCAACGTGCCGCAGCCGCTCCGGCAACCCGCCGACGAGCCTGGTTTGTGCTGTGCCAGAAAGGGCGCTTCGTGGCCGATTCCGGCAACCCCAACGAGAACATCCCGTCCACCGACGCAGGCGCCGTCGCCGGGGCCACCGCCTCGAACGGCGAGGTCACCGCCTCGTACGACGCCAGTGCCATCACCGTCCTCGAGGGTCTGGACGCGGTCCGCAAGCGACCCGGCATGTACATCGGCTCCACCGGTGAGCGCGGACTCCACCACCTCGTGTACGAGGTCGTCGACAACTCCGTCGACGAGGCGCTGGCCGGCCACGCGGACACGATCGACGTCACGATCCTGCCGGACGGCGGCGTGCGCGTGATCGACAACGGCCGCGGCATCCCGGTGGACATCGTTCCGTCCGAGAACAAGCCGGCCGTCGAGGTCGTGCTCACCGTGCTGCACGCGGGCGGAAAGTTCGGCGGCGGCGGGTACGCCGTCTCCGGCGGTCTGCACGGCGTCGGTGTCTCCGTCGTCAACGCGCTGTCCAGCAAGGTCGCGGTCGACGTCAGGCGTGACGGCCACCGCTGGACGCAGGACTACAAGCTGGGCGTCCCCACGGCCCCGCTGACGCGCAACGAGGAGACGGACGAGTCCGGCACGACGGTCACCTTCTGGGCCGATCCGGACGTCTTCGAGACCACGGAGTACTCCTTCGAGACGCTCTCGCGGCGCTTCCAGGAGATGGCGTTCCTCAACAAGGGTTTGACGATCAAACTCACTGATGAGCGCGAGTCGGCCAAGGCCACGGCGGGCGCCGACGAGGCCGGGGCGGACGAGAAGGCCGAGGTCAAGACCGTCACGTACCACTACGAAGGCGGCATCGTCGACTTCGTGAAGTACCTCAACTCCCGCAAGGGGGACGTCGTTCACGAGACCGTGATCGACATCGAGGCCGAGGACAAGGAGCGCATGCTCTCCCTCGAGGTCGCGATGCAGTGGAACACCGGTTACAGCGAGGGCGTGTACTCCTTCGCCAACACCATCCACACGCACGAGGGCGGTACGCACGAGGAGGGCTTCCGCGCGGCGCTCACCGGTCTCATCAACCGGTACGCGCGCGACAAGAAGCTGCTGCGCGAGAAGGACGACAACCTCACGGGTGACGACATCCGCGAGGGTCTGACCGCGATCATCTCGGTCAAGCTCGGCGAGCCCCAGTTCGAGGGCCAGACCAAGACCAAGCTGGGCAACACCGAGGCGAAGACCTTCGTGCAGAAGGTCGTGCACGAGCACCTCACGGACTGGCTGGACCGCAATCCGAACGAGGCCGCGGACATCATCCGCAAGTCCATCCAGGCGGCCACCGCGCGCGTGGCGGCCCGCAAGGCCCGTGACCTGACCCGTCGCAAGGGCCTCCTGGAGACGGCGTCCCTGCCGGGCAAGCTCTCCGACTGCCAGTCGAACGATCCCACCAGGTGCGAGATCTTCATCGTCGAGGGCGACTCCGCCGGCGGCTCCGCCAAGTCCGGCCGCAACCCGCAGTACCAGGCGATCCTCCCGATCCGGGGAAAGATCCTCAACGTCGAGAAGGCGCGGATCGACAAGATCCTCCAGAACCAGGAGATCCAGGCGCTGATCTCGGCCTTCGGCACCGGGGTCCACGAGGACTTCGACATCGAGAAGCTCCGCTATCACAAGATCATCCTGATGGCGGACGCCGACGTCGACGGCCAGCACATCAACACCCTGCTGCTGACCTTCCTGTTCCGCTTCATGCGGCCCCTGGTCGAGGCCGGGCACGTGTTCCTGTCGCGCCCCCCGCTGTACAAGATCAAGTGGGGCCGGGACGACTTCGAGTACGCGTACTCGGACCGCGAGCGCGACGCGCTGACCGAGCTCGGCCGCCAGGCGGGCAAGCGCGTCCGCGAGGACTCGATCCAGCGCTTCAAGGGCCTCGGCGAGATGAACGCCGAGGAGCTGCGCATCACGACCATGGACCAGGAGCACCGCGTCCTCGGCCAGGTCACGCTGGACGACGCCGCTCAGGCCGACGACCTGTTCTCGGTCCTGATGGGCGAGGACGTCGAGGCACGCCGCGCCTTCATCCAGCGCAACGCCAAGGACGTCCGCTTCCTCGACATCTGAGTCGGTCTCAGCTGACCGCAGCAGAAAGGATCTTCACCAGCAATGGCCGACGAGAACACTCCGAGCACGCCTGAAGAAGGCGGCGAGATCGTCCTCCGCGTCGAGCCCGTCGGGCTCGAGACGGAGATGCAGCGCTCGTACCTCGACTACGCGATGTCCGTCATCGTCTCCCGCGCGCTGCCCGACGTACGGGACGGTCTCAAGCCCGTCCACCGTCGCGTCCTGTACGCGATGTACGACGGCGGCTACCGGCCCGAGAAGGGCTTCTACAAGTGCGCCCGTGTCGTCGGTGACGTCATGGGCACCTACCACCCGCACGGCGACTCCTCGATCTACGACGCGCTGGTCCGTCTCGCGCAGCCGTGGTCGATGCGGATGCCGCTGGTGGACTCCAACGGCAACTTCGGCTCGCCGGGCAACGACCCCGCCGCCGCCATGCGCTACACCGAGTGCAAGATGGCGCCGCTGTCCATGGAGATGGTCCGTGACATCGACGAGGAGACCGTCGACTTCACGGACAACTACGACGGCCGCAACCAGGAACCGACGGTCCTGCCGGCCCGGTTCCCGAACCTGCTGATCAACGGCTCGGCGGGCATCGCGGTCGGCATGGCCACCAACATCCCGCCGCACAACCTCCGCGAGGTCGCGTCCGGCGCCCAGTGGTACCTCGAGAACCCCGAGGCGAGCCACGAGGAGCTGCTCGACGCCCTGATCGAGCGCATCAAGGGCCCCGACTTCCCGACCGGCGCCCTCGTGGTGGGCCGCAAGGGCATCGAGGAGGCGTACCGCACGGGCCGTGGCTCCATCACGATGCGCGCGGTCGTCGAGGTCGAGGAGATCCAGAACCGCCAGTGCCTGGTGGTCACCGAGCTCCCCTACCAGACGAACCCCGACAACCTCGCGCAGAAGATCGCCGACCTGGTGAAGGACGGCAAGGTCGGCGGCATCGCGGACGTCCGCGACGAGACCAGCTCGCGCACGGGCCAGCGGCTCGTGATCGTGCTCAAGAGGGACGCGGTCGCCAAGGTCGTCCTGAACAACCTCTACAAGCACACCGATCTGCAGTCGAACTTCGGCGCCAACATGCTGGCGCTGGTCGACGGCGTCCCGCGCACGCTGTCGCTCGACGCGTTCATCCGGCACTGGGTGACGCACCAGATCGAGGTCATCGTCCGCCGGACGAAGTTCCGGCTGCGCAAGGCCGAGGAGCGCGCGCACATCCTGCGCGGCCTCCTGAAGGCCCTGGACGCCATCGACGAGGTCATCGCGCTGATCAGGCGCAGTGACACCGTCGAGATCGCCCGAGAGGGCCTGATGGCCCTCCTGGAGATCGACGAGATCCAGGCGAACGCCATCCTCGAGATGCAGCTGCGCCGACTGGCCGCCCTGGAGCGCCAGAAGATCATCCAGGAGCACGACGAGCTCCAGGCGAAGATCACCGAGTACAACGCGATCCTCGCCTCGCCGGTGCGTCAGCGCGGCATCATCAGCGAGGAACTCGCGGCGATCGTCGAGAAGTTCGGCGAGGACCGCCGCTCCAAGCTGGTGCCCTTCGACGGCGACATGTCCATGGAGGACCTGATCGCCGAAGAGGACATCGTCGTCACCATCACGCGGGGCGGCTACATCAAGCGCACCAAGACCGAGGACTACCGCTCGCAGAAGCGGGGCGGCAAGGGTGTGCGCGGGGCGAAGCTGAAGCAGGACGACATCGTCGACCACTTCTTCGTCTCCACGACGCACCACTGGCTGCTGTTCTTCACGAACAAGGGCCGTGTCTACCGGGCGAAGGCGTACGAGCTCCCGGACGCCGGCCGGGACGCCCGCGGGCAGCACGTGGCGAACCTGCTGGCCTTCCAGCCGGACGAGGCGATCGCCGAGATCCTCGCGATCCGTGACTACGAGGCGGCGCCTTACCTGGTCCTGGCCACCAAGGGCGGCCTGGTGAAGAAGACGCCACTGAAGGATTACGATTCCCCGCGCTCGGGCGGCGTCATCGCCATCAATCTCCGGGAGACGGAGGACGGATCCGATGACGAACTGATCGGAGCCGAACTTGTCTCGGCCGAGGACGATCTGCTTCTGATCAGCAAGAAGGCCCAGTCGATCAGGTTCACCGCAACGGACGACGCATTGCGACCGATGGGCCGCGCCACCTCGGGTGTCAAGGGCATGAGTTTCCGCGAGGGGGACCAACTGCTCTCGATGAATGTTGTTCGACCCGGTACGTTCGTGTTCACTGCCACAGACGGTGGGTACGCGAAGCGGACCGCCGTCGACGAGTACCGCGTCCAGGGTCGCGGCGGCCTCGGTATCAAGGCCGCCAAGATCGTCGAGGACCGCGGCTCTCTCGTCGGCGCGCTGGTGGTCGAGGAGACCGACGAGATCCTCGCCATCACCCTGTCCGGCGGTGTGATTCGTACGCGAGTCAACGAGGTCAGGGAGACGGGCCGTGACACCATGGGCGTCCAACTGATCAACCTGGGCAAGCGCGATGCCGTGGTCGGCATCGCACGTAACGCCGAGGCCGGCCGCGAGGCGGAGGAAGTCGACGGCGAGGGCGCCGACGACGAGACCGCCGAGGGCATCGAGGCCGTCGGTACGGACGAGGGCGAACAGTCCTCGTCCGAGTAGCGCGAGGAGTGAGTTTTCGTGAGCGGAGCCACGGGCGCCGGACCGACCGGTACGGACACGGACGGCGGCCGTGGCCCCGCCACGGACTCGACTGACTCCCATGACTCTCATGGATCCCAGGGGGGAACTGTGACGGACACCCGAGGTCCGCAGGGCCAGCAGTACGCGGCCGGAGCGGGCCCCGCGGCTCCGGGCGGGGCGGCCGCGGCCGGTCCCGCCGCGACCAAGGCGGCGCCCGGTGCGCCGACCACTCAGCCGGGGGCCCCCGCGGCCTCCGGTACGGGCGCCGCGGCGGCCGCCTCCGCACTGCCGGGGGAGCGGCAACCGCAGCAGCCCTCCCAGCCGTACCACCCGCCGCAGGCGTACGCGGCGCAGTCGCCGTCGGGCGCCGTGCGCCGGCCGCGGACCGGGGCACGCACCACGCCGCGTACCCGCAAGGCGCGGCTGCGGGTGGCCAAGACCGACCCGTGGTCGGTGATGAAGGTCAGCTTCCTGCTCTCCATCGCGCTGGGCATCTGCACGATCGTGGCGGCGGCGGTGCTGTGGATGGTCATGGACGCCATGGGCGTCTTCTCGACGGTCGGCGGCACGATCTCCGAGGCGACCGGGTCGAACGAGTCGAACGGTTTCGACCTTCAGTCGTTCCTCTCGCTGCCGAACGTCCTGCTGTTCACGTCGATCATCGCGGTCATCGACGTGGTGCTCGCCACGGCGCTCGCGACGCTCGGATCCTTCATCTACAACCTCTCCGCGGGCTTTGTCGGCGGCATCGAGCTGACCCTCGCGGAGGACGAATAACAGCGGCTTCCGAGCCTCCGCCAGGGGCCCGGGATACCGATTTTGGGACTGGCCGCGTCGTGCGCTAATCTTCAGAGGTCAGCGCGCGGGACACACACCGCAAAGCGCGGCGGGGCTATAGCTCAGTTGGTTAGAGCGCATCCCTGATAAGGATGAGGCCACAGGTTCAAATCCTGTTAGCCCCACAGTATGAAGGCCCCCGGTCCAGATGGACTGGGGGCCTTCGGCATTTGGCGCTTCGGCATTGGCGACCGGCATCGATCGTCGGCCTGGTCGTGCTCGACGCGGATGTCGCCGGCCTCGCCCCATGAGAACGCGCCGGCGGGCTCGGCGACGTGGGTGTTGCGATCCTCGTGGCGTCCGTCGCGGGCCTCGACAGGGTCCGGACCCTGATCGCCGACGGCCACCGCACGGCCTCCTGCGCGAGCGTGCGGGCGGCGGCCGGAGTCATGGCGGCGCGGTACGCGCCCAGGGCGATCCGAACACGCCCAGGTGATCCGACCGCCGAACCATGGGGAGCAGGGAGCCGTGCGAGTTCCTCCGAGGTCCGTGCAGGAGAAAGCGTCCGTACATGAGAAAGCCCGGCAGCTCTTTCGAGGTGCCGGGCCTTCGGATTCCGGGTGTGGCGGTGTACGCAAGTTCGCCGCTACGTCGGGCAGGAGGGGCAGGTTCACCGAGGTGGCGCGGTGCGCTTCAGCGCTGGAGGGGCGCCTCGCCGTGCTGGAGGGACGTGTCACGGTCGGTCGTCGCGTCGGGGGCGCACAGGGCGCTGAGGCCGCTCGTCTCGGCGTCGACCCGCGGGCGGTGGCGGCAGCTCGGTGAGGAGCCGTGGGCCTCGGCGTGGATACGTTGCTTCATCGTGGGGGGCAGGGCCCGGCTGTAGGACGCTGTCCAGGGAGGAGTCACCGCCGGCACCGTCGCGGGGGCCGCGCTCTTGTGCGTCGCTCCGGCCTGCGGTACGGCCGCGGCCGCGGTGGTCGTGATGAATCCGAGCGTCGTGCAGAGCGCCAGGAAGGCGGTCACGATGACGGTCCACAGCTTCATGACCTGGTTCTGGGTCATGGCCCCTCACTTTCGGGTCAGGCGATTTGCGTACTTTCCTCATGATGTGTAAGCGGGCCGCGAAGTGGTGGACCGACGCTCGTGGCGCGTTGATGTTCCGATGAACACCACCCATATGGACGCAAGACGTCTCTTAAGCCCCGAAAAACCGCGAAATGGTGAAGAAGGGGTCACCGTGTGTGAGGTGTGATCACCCTCAGATCGGTGTGGGCACACCCCGTCCTACTGCTCTCCACCAGAGGGGAGTTGGGGGTCGATGCAGGTCACCGGTCGATATCGGTCGGTGTGTATAGTCGGGCGCCAGAGGTCCCCTACGTCAAGAAGGACGAGGTCGCGCGGTGAAGAAGCTTCTCCTGGTCGCACTGGCCGCCATCGGCGGACTCCTCGTGTACCGCCAGATCCAGGCGGATCGCGCCGAGCAGGATCTGTGGACGGAGGCGACTGACTCCGTACCCACGGGTTCGTGAGTACCGACACCAGTCTCAGAGCAGACCCCGGCCGCCACGCGGTCGGGGTTTTGTGTTTCCCGGCCCGCCCCCGTCCCTGTCGGGCCGCCTCAGCATCCACCCCCCGTTCGCTACCGCACACGGATCGATTGCATCAGTGAAGCCGTCTGCTCTCCGGGCATGTGAATTCGGCCGCTTGTACAGATAGCAAGGGCGAACCCGTGGCCCGCGGGGCAGGATGGCCCACGGTCCAGGGCTACGACGAGGGGTGGCGCGTGATGGGGCGGCGGCGCACGGGAGGACGGCGAGCGCCGTCACGGTACGGGCGGGTGCTCGGGTCCCTGGCCCTCGGAACGGCGCTGTGCGCGACGGCCGCGCTCACGGGGCGGGCCTCGGCAGCCTCTCCCCTGGCGGCGTCTGGTACACCGAAGCCGTACGCCTACGCCGAGGGCGACACGACGGTCGAGGGCACCACGAGCACCACGAACGCCGCACGGCTGGAGTCCGGAAGGACGTACCGGAGCTCCATCGGCCAGGGCGGCAAGCTCTACTACCGTCTCGCGCTCGACGCCACGTCCGACGCGTACGTCTCGGCCACCGCCGTTCCCCGGCCGGGCGCCACGGTCTCCTACGCGGACGGCGTCAAGGTCTCCGTCCAGGACGACAACAGCCGCCGCTGCTCCTCCTCCGCCGCCCACTTCGGCGCCTCCGAGAGCCCGCATCCCGTCGCCGCCTGGGCGTCTCGCGAGATCGGGCCCACCAAGTACTCGTGCCAGGCGGCAGGGACGTACTACGTGGTCGTCGAACGCGTCGACACGTCCGGTTCGTCGGCCACCGCGTCCCTCTCCCCCGGCGACTGGGATCTCGAACTCGGCTACGTGTCCGAACCCGCCCTGAAGAAGGCCGGTTCGACGAAGGCCCCCGAGGTGTGGAACTCCGCGTCGCCCGACGCTCTTCAGGGGGACGCGCGGCCCCGGGCCGGCGGTGCGGGGTTCGCCACCGCCGCCGTCCTCGGAAAAGGGGTCTGGAAGGACGGGATCAGCCCCGGGCAGACGCTTTTCTACAAGGTGCCGGTCGACTGGGGGCAGCAGTTCTACGCCGGCGTGGAGCTCGGCAGCTCGACCGGTGGTGACGGGTTCGTGGGCACGGCCCTGGTCGTGTCCCTCTACAACCCCGTCCGCGGGTTCGTCGACGACGTGGGCTGCGGATACGACGGCAGCCAGCGCGCCGCGGCACTGGATCCGCTGCCGCCCGTCGCGTACGACAACCGCTACGCCCTCAACGACCGGGCCGGCGGTATGCGGTTCGCGGGTTCGTACTACCTCGCCGTGCACCTCGCCGCGCAGGTCGCCGACAAGTTCGGTGACGGCCCGTTCGGGCTGACGCTGCGGGTACGGGTGGAGGGCGCCGCCCACGCGGGTCCGGCGTACGCGGGGCGGGCGGACCCCCGGGACGTGTTCGACGCCGCGGCCGGTGCTCCGGCGGAGGCCTCCGGCGGGACGGCGGCGGCCGGCGCCGGGGGCCCCGGGGACCGCGCGGGCTCGGGTGACGGCGGGGACCCGCACATGAAGGCGGTCGCCGCGGGCGGTCTCGGCACGGGGACCGCCCTGCTGGTGGCGCTCGCGGTGTGGACGGCGGTCGCACGGCGGCGGGCCAGGGGATGGGCGGCGGCCGGGGACGCCGCCGCGACGGCTCCGTCCGCGACATCCCCTGCCCTGCACTGGGACCACGAGGCGCCGGGGGGCCGGTAGAACCGCGGGACGGCCGGCCGGGTTCAGATCCGCGTCAGCGCCCAGAAACCCACCGCGAGACAGGCCAGCGCGAGGAGCAGGACCGGGACGGTCACCCGGGCCGGCGGTCCGGGGCGGGCCGTCCGCCGGGACACGGCCCGGTGGGAACCCGCGGAACCGTGCGCGTGCTGTTGCACCACGACGGTCGGATCCGCGGGCCGCTGAGGAGCGGGCACCGGTGCGGGCGGGTGGTCGACGGGCCGCGCGTACAGGGGAGTCGTGTGCGGCACGGTCACCGCCGTGGGGGGAGTGGGCGGCTGCTCGGGCGGGGGGCCGGGGTGACCCGGGACGGGACGCCGCTGCGTCTCGTGCCATGCCTGCTGCGGTTGCGGGTGGGCCTGTTGGGGCGGTGATCCGGGGGACCGGGGCTGGGGCGCGGGCTGCGCCTGCGGTTGTGGCCGGGGCGGCGGCAGATGGAAGCTCCCGGTGTCCGACATCGTGGACGGCCCCGGAGGTACGGGGTCCGGGGCGGAGCGTGGTGTCACGTCACCGGGGACCGACTCGTGGCCTATGCCGCCGGTGATGGGCTCCGGGCGTGCGCCCCGCGACCCGGGCTCCCGGTGTACGTCCTTGGAGGCCGTCCCGGGCCATGCGGCCCCGGCGGCACCCGAAGGGGAGACGGAGCCGGAGGCGGGGTCGGAGCCGGAACGGTCGACGGCGCCGGAATCGGGGACCTGACCGGTATGCGTCCCCCGGCCGGAAGCCGGGCCGGAGGAGGGGGGCCTGGGCCGGGAAGCGGTGTGCTCGGCGGTGGCCCGTGGCGCCGTCCGCACCGGTCCCGTGGGTTCGAACCCCGGGGGGAGCGGGCCGACTTGGTCGAAGACCTCGACCAGTTCGTCGTCGGGGCCGGGTTCGGGCAGCAGCTCGGCGGCCGAGGCCAGTGCCTTGCGCGCTCCCGTCGCGGTGCGGAACCGCGCCTGGGGGTCCGGCTGGAGCAGCGTGGCCACCACCTGCCAGAGCGGTTCGGGTATGCCCTGGGGCGCGGGCGGTGTGCCGTTCTCGGCGAAGTACTCGATCAGCGCCTTGGCGTCCGGCTTGGCCCCCTCCAGCAGGTACAGGGCGACCAGACCCACGGCGAACAGATCGGCGGGGAAGTCCGGTTCGGCGCCCATCATCTGCTCGGGCGCGAAGTAACCGGGCGTTCCCACCACGTAGTTGGTCTCGGTCAGCCGTGGTTCGCCCAGCCGCATCGCGATGCCGAAGTCGGAGAGCCGCAGCCGCGGCCGGGCCGTCCCGGTCGCTTCCAGCAGTACGTTGGCGGGCTTGATGTCACGGTGCACCACCGCCTCGGCGTGTACCGCGGCGAGTCCCGCGAGGAGCTGGTCGAGCAGCGTGCAGACGAAGGCGGGAGGCAGCGGGCCGTAGTCGTTGACCAGATGGACCAGGGATCCGCCCGCGACCAGATCCATCGTGAACAGGACCTTGTCGTCGTCGGCGGCCCAGCTGGCGGGCGCGAGGACATGAGGGTGATCGATCCGCAGCGCCTGCTCCCGTACGAAGCGCAACAGCGCGTGCGCGTCGCTCTGCTGGAGCACCTTGGCGGCTACGTACCGGCGGCGCCGCCGGTCCCAGGCGCGCCATACGGCACCGACTCCCCCGTGGCCGATCGGGTCGACCAGCTCGTACCGTCCGGCGAAGACCTCACCCATGGTCGTGCGTCGCTCCCCTTCGGCAGTCGGTCCTGCGGCTTCCGCGAGGTGCCCGGCGGCCCGGGACGCGGCGCTGGACGGCGTTGCGAGCCCTCCAGCGCGGGGCGTGCGGCCGGCCGGACCGTCGGCTCAGTTCTGGTGCGACTGGTAGTGCGCGACGGCGTCGGAGGTGCGGCCGGCGCCGTACACCCGGAGGAACTCTGCCAGTTCCGGGTGGGTCGGGGCGAGGGTGTCGGCGGCCTCGATGATGTCTCCGGCGGCCGCCACGGACCGCAGCAGCGACTGGATCTCGCGGACCACCCGCTTGACCGTGGGCGCACCTGAACTGCTCGTCGACTGCGTGGTGTTGCTGAGCACGGAGCCCCCCTGCGACTTCTTGATCTCGTCCATGCGCTCGGTCGCCTCGGCGGCGCTGACACTGCCGTCCGCCACCTGCCCCGCCAGGTCCTGCAGCAGCTGGACCCGCTGGACCACCGCGGGATTGCCGATCTTGGCACGCTGGCCGCTCATCAGCTGCGACAGCATGGGCGCTGACAGGCCCAGTACTCCGGCAAGACGCGCCTGGTTGAGGCCCAGATCGTCTATGAGCCTACGGAAGAGCGTCCCCAGCGGCTCCCCGTACCAGTTCCGCTGCAGCTCCTGGGCTCTTGCGGTTGCTTCTTGCTGTGCGGCGTCCATTGCGTCTCCCCATCGCTTCCCCAAAACCGTGGGGGGGGGGGGGGGGGGGGGCGCGCGCCCCCCGGGGTTTTAGTGTTGTCACACGCGCACCGCCCCGCACGGTATTCAATATAGTGGGCGTGGGGGGTAGCGAGAGAGAGAG
>NZ_JBHWEL010000006.1:197288-222389 GCF_042734135.1 Streptomyces sp. NPDC059668
GGGTCTGTGGCGGTTTCTTATTGGTGGGCGGCCTCCTTGCCTACCCCCAAGCCCACCCCCAACCCCGTGTTCCCGTCCCCCCACCCACGTCGAGCATCTTACGGAGAGTGGTCGCCCACGGGGACCCCCAATCTTTTTGCGAGATACGGGGGGTGACCCGGTACTCTGGTTCCCGGCGTCGGTCGGCATCCGAATCAACCGGCCGGACGCTTCTCTTCAGGGGCCTTAGCTCAGTTGGTAGAGCGCTGTCTTTGCATGGCAGATGTCAGGGGTTCGACTCCCCTAGGCTCCACACCCTGGACCGGCCGGACACCTTCACGGTGACCGGCCGGTTTTCGTATGCCCCGCTTTGGGCGTCCATGGTGACCTGCGTCACAGGGTCCCGTTCGCAGTCGTTGCATTTGTTTGCGCAAATAGACGGGGTCCGGGAGGTGTCGTGACCCGTCGCGCGGGTGCTCGCGCGCTTCACGGGAGGTCGGGCCCGATTGTCGGAGCCGTGCGTGAACTGGCGCAAGCAGAGACGTGTAATCGGGGCAATGCGCACCGTGAAGAGGGTCTGTGTGGATGTTGTGCACGAAGGCCGTTGCAAACGTCATCGCGGACGGAATCCGTAAACGGGCGCCTTCCCCGCTACCGTGCCGGCCGCCTTCCCCGCCGCCCCTGGTGCGACGGATGCCGTGGTTCCGTCCTGTTCCACGTGAAACAACGCCGTGGGGCAGGAGACCCTCAAGTCTCCTGCCCCACGGCGTTGTTGGTGTTCCGCTCCAGGAATCAGTGGCGGTCGTCGCGCTTCGCCGCTTCCTCCTCGGCCTGCTTGGCCTGGACCTCGGGGTCGAGGTCGGGCCGGCCGCTGCCGTCGACCGCTGTCAGGTGGCCCGGCTCGGGCACCTCCGTCGCGGCGGGCGGCTCGACCAGCCAGTCAGGATTGGCCTGCTTGTCCCACCACTTCCAGGCGGCGTACGCGCCGCCTGCCAGAAGCCCCAGGACGGCGAGTCCCTTGACGGCACGGCCGGCCTTCGCCCGCCGCCGGTGCTTGCGGACCAGCTTCTCGATCTCCTTGGGGGAGACCTGTCCGCGCAGTGCGGCCAGCGCCGCCGCACCCCGCGCCGCGGCCTCCTCCCGTACCGGCTGGGCCGCGGCCACGGCCTGCTCGATTCTCGGCTTGGTGTAGTCGGCGGCCTGGTGCGCCGCCTGGCGGGTGCGGACTGCGGCCGTGTAGGCGGCGTGGTCGACCTTCGGCGGCACATGGGTGCGCGCCTGCTCGAGACGCGGCGCGAGATGGGCGTCGTACTGCACGCGGGCCTGCTCTGCGGCCAGCGACATCTTGGGCGCGAGCCGTACGCGTGCCTCGTTCGCGTAGTGCGAGGCCCGGTCCTTGGCCGTGTCGGCGTAAGGCGCCACCACTTCCGCGGCGTGCAGCACGCTGTCCTTCGCCGAGCCGGTAGCGGCGCGCACGCTGTCAATGCGGGTCACGGGTTTTCCTCCTCCTCGGTGGCGTACTTGGGCTTTCGAGTACCCCAAACAGGCACAGTCCACCTTTCCACCCTTTTCGAGATCATGCCCCTCGCGCGACCGCGGGGCATGCGAGATAGGGCATACGGGGCAACAGGGTCCTGTCGCCGACCCTGCCACGGATCGGCGCTCCCGGCGCCGCCCGCGGGAGGACCCGACGCGTTTTCCGCAAGAGGGGGGACGGGATGTTCGCCCGGAGGTGGCGGTCGGGCGACTAGGGGCCCGGTCCGTGCGAGGATCGGGGGGTCAAAAGAAGGCAACGGAAGGCAGATCGTGGCCGAGCAGCTTTACGCCACCCTGAAGACCAACCAAGGCGACATCGAAGTCCGGCTCCTGCCGAACCACGCGCCCAAGACGGTCCGGAACTTCGTCGAGCTCGCCACGGGTGAGCGGGAGTGGGTCAACCCGGAGACGGGTGCGAAGTCCACGGACAAGCTCTACGACGGCACGGTCTTCCACCGGGTGATCAGCGGATTCATGATCCAGGGCGGTGACCCGCTCGGCAACGGCACCGGTGGCCCGGGCTACCAGTTCGAGGACGAGTTCCACCCCGAGCTCGCCTTCGACAAGCCGTATCTGCTCGCCATGGCCAACGCCGGCCCGGGCACCAACGGCTCGCAGTTCTTCATCACCGTCTCCCCGACGGCGTGGCTGACCCGCAAGCACACCATCTTCGGTGAGGTCGCCGACCCGGCCAGCCAGAAGATCGTGGACGCCATCGCGGGCACCCAGACCAACCCGCGCACCGACCGTCCGGTCAACGACGTCGTCATCGAGTCGGTCGTCGTCGAGACCCGCCAGAGCTGAGCGTCGGGACCCGTCGGGGCTGAGCACGGCGGCCCGAGGGCCCCGGGAACCCCCGCAGGGAACCAAACGCCCCGTTCATCCGTAAGGATGGGCGGGGCGATGCAGTGCGTACGACCGATTGAGGGGATCCCATGGAGCAGGCACCAGGCAGCCCACAGGGCCCGAAGGACCAGGGATCGCAGGATGCCCAGAGCGTGCCGACCTGCTACCGGCACCCGGACCGCGAGACCGGCGTGCGCTGTAGCCGCTGCGAGCGCCCGATCTGCCCCGAATGCATGGTCAGCGCCTCCGTCGGCTTCCAGTGCCCCGAATGCGTCCGGGGCGGCTCCGGTACGGGACACCCGCCGGCCGCCTCCCAGCCGCGCACGCTGGCGGGCGGCACCGTCGCCGCGGACCCGCGGCTCCTCACCAAGATCCTGATCGGGATCAACCTCGCCCTCTTCCTCGTCAAGCAGGCCGTGGGCGACCGCTTCACCGACAGTCTCGACCTCATCGGGCGGGCGTACGTCCCGGTTCTCGGCTCGGTCGAGGGCATCGCGGAAGGCCAGTGGTACCGGCTGCTGACGTCGATGTTCCTGCACGGCAACTACGTCCACATCCTGTTCAACATGCTCAGCCTGTGGTGGATCGGCGGCCCCCTGGAGGCGGCCCTCGGCCGGGCCCGCTACCTGGCGCTGTACTTCGTCTCGGGATTGGCCGGCAGCGCGCTCACCTATCTCCTGGCCGCCCCGAACCAGCCGTCGCTCGGCGCCTCCGGCGCGATCTTCGGCCTCTTCGGCGCGACCGGGGTTCTCATGCGCCGGCTCAACTACGACATGCGCCCGTTGATCGGCCTGCTGGTGGTCAACCTGATCTTCACCTTCACCCCCGCGTTCGGCATCTCCTGGCAGGCCCACATCGGCGGCCTCGTCGGCGGTGTCGTCGTCGGCTACGCGATGGTCCACGCCCCGCGTGAGCGGCGGGCCCTCGTCCAGTACGGGGTGTGCGCGCTGGTGCTCGTCGCGGTGGTGGCCGCGACGCTGGTCAGGACCGCTCAGCTCACCTGAGCCGTCGCTGCGACGGTTGTTGTCCACAGACGGTGGCGGATCTTGTGCACGCTGTGCGGGAACAGCTGTGCCCCCTGTCGCTGACCCGAGTTTTCCCAGGTCGGACAGGGGGCGAACAGGTTTGCGGATCCCGGTAGGCCAGTCACACCGGCGTCAACCCTGGATGAGTTATCCACAGATCGTCGTTCTTTTTCCACCTGTGGAAAACAGTTGTGGATAACTCAGTGGATAGCCCTGGGGAGAGCTGCCCGAAAGCTGCTGGAGCGTCGGTCGCGGAGCGCTACTTCCACTGCGTGGAGACGCCGAATCCGGCCGCGATGAAGCCGAAACCGACCACGATGTTCCAGTTGTCCAGCGCGTCGATCGGCAGCGAGCCGTCCGTCACGTAGAAGACGACGATCCAGGCGAGGCCGATGAGGAACATGGCCAGCATGACCGGTGCGACCCAGCCGCGGTTGGTGAGCTTGATGTTGGTCGTCTGCTTCGCCTGGGGTGGCGTGTAGTCGGCCTTCTTGCGGATACGTGACTTCGGCACGAGGGTCTCTCCTGTCGATGCGCTGCGTGGCCGCGCAGGGAACTGGGGCGGGCTCCGGGGCAGCGTACAAGGGGACACTGAGCGCTCCCCCGGGCGTCCGTTAGCGTAGTGCTTCCGCGGCGCCGAAGGAGATAAGGGTACGTTGAGCAATTCTGCCGACTCCCCAGGGACGGGTTCCAGTCCTGCCGATACGCGCCGTTTCCGGCCCGTTCGCGTGCTCACCGTGGCCGTCTTCGCCCTCGCCGGGCTCATTTTCTTCACCAGCTTCAACACGGCCAAAGGCACCAATATCCGTACCGACTCGTCCCTGCTGAAGCTCTCCGACCTGATTCAGGAGCGCAGTCACAAGAACGCGTCGCTCGACGACTCCAACGGCGCGTTGCGCGACCAGGTCGACGCCCTCGCCGGGCGGGAGAACGGCGGCAGCAAGGCCGAGAGCGACCAGGTCGCCGCGCTGGAGAAGAAGGCGGGCACCCAGCCGCTCAAGGGCAAGGCCGTCACGGTCACCCTCAACGACGCCCCGCCGAACGCCACCGCCAAGCTGCCCGGCTACCCCGAGCCGCAGCCCGACTATCTGGTCATCCACCAGCAGGACCTCCAGGCCGTGGTGAACGCCCTGTGGCTGGGCGGCGCCCAGGGCATCAAGGTGATGGACCAGCGGCTGATCTCCACCAGCGCCGTGCGCTGTGTGGGCAACACGCTGATCCTCCAGGGACGCGTCTACTCACCCCCGTACAAGATCACCGCGGTCGGTGACCCGCAGAAGCTCAAGAAGGCGCTGGCGGACTCCCCGGCGATCCAGAACTACATGGTGTACGTCAACGTCTACGGGCTCGGCTGGAAAGTCGAGGACAACGGGACGGTGACTCTTCCCGGCTACTCGGGCACAGTGGATCTCCACTACGCGAAGCCTGTGGAGTAGCCGGAGCCGCTGCCGCTGGGGGGCCTGTGTCGGTGCGAGTGGTCGTCAGGACGTTGAGCGAGCTCTGCATCACCGTCGGCACGCTGATCGTGCTCTTCGTGGTCTACGTGCTGTTCTGGACGGGCGTGAAGGCCGACAGCGAGATGGACCACCAGATCGACCAGCTCCAGCGGCAGTGGTCGAAGGGGACACTCGCGCAGCAGCCGAGGACACCCACCGCCTCCCCGGCGCCCGGGAGCCCGAAGCCCCCGCCCTCCTATACGTACGGCAGGCCCTTCGCGGTGATGTACATCCCGCGGCTTGGTTTCACGTGGAACAAGCCCGTGCTCGAAGGCACCGGAACGAGTGTCCTGAAGAAAGGGCTCGGTCACTACCGGGGGACGGCCCAGCTGGGGCAGACGGGGAACTTCGCCGTCGCGGGACACCGGCGGACGTACGGCGACCCGCTCAAGGACTTTCCGAGGCTGCGACGCGGCGACGCGGTGGTGCTGACCGACGGGACGACCTGGTTCACGTATCGGATCGACAAAGGCCCATACAAAACCGTGCCCACGGACGTTGAGGTGATCGACCCTGTGCCACGTAAGTCCGGGTATACGGCTCCGGGCCGCTACCTGACGCTGACCACCTGCGAACCGGAGTGGGGGCACAGCCATCGGCTGATCGTCTGGGCACACCTGGATTCCACACAGCCAGTGGAGGCTGGGAAACCGGGGGCGCTCCGCCGTTAGTCTGGTCCCGTACGGCGTGGGTCCGGTGGTGCGGGGCGTGGCTCTGACGCCGTGGTGCGACGGAAGGGACGGCATGTACGGCTTCATCTGGCGGCATCTGCCGGGGAACGTGTGGGTGAAGGCGCTCATTTCACTCGTGCTGGTCCTGGCGGTGGTCTACGTGCTCTTCCAGTACGTCTTCCCCTGGGCCGAACCGCTGCTCCCCTTCAACGATGTGACGGTGAACAACCAGTGAGCGCGCGGATCCTCGTCGTCGACAACTACGACAGCTTCGTCTTCAACCTGGTCCAGTACCTGTACCAGCTGGGCGCCGAGTGCGAGGTGCTGCGCAACGACGAGGTGTCGACCGCGCACGCCCAGGACGGGTTCGACGGGGTGCTCCTGTCGCCCGGCCCGGGCGCTCCCGAGCAGGCCGGCGTCTGCGTCGAGATGGTCCGCCACTGCGCGGACACCGGGGTGCCCGTCTTCGGTGTCTGCCTCGGTATGCAGTCGATGCAGGTGGCGTACGGCGGGGTCGTGGACCGTGCGCCGGAACTGCTGCACGGCAAGACCTCGCTGGTGGAGCACGAGGGCAGCGGCGTCTTCGCCGGGCTGCCGTCCCCCTTCACCGCGACCCGCTACCACTCGCTCGCGGCCGAGCCGGAGACCGTGCCGCCCGCGCTGGAGGTCACCGCTCGCACCCACGACGGGATCATCATGGGTCTCAGGCACCGTGAACTCCCGGTCGAGGGCGTTCAGTTCCACCCCGAGTCGGTGCTGACCGAACACGGGCACCGGATGCTCGCCAACTGGCTCGTGGAATGTGGCGACCAGGGTGCCGTGGCGAGGTCGGCGGGGCTCGCCCCGGTGGTGGGCAGGGCCACGGCGTGACCGCGCTGCGCCCCGAGCGCGAGTCCGGTGCCGCCTACGGCGCCGCCGGAGAAGGCGGGTCCTCGTACGGGCAGCAGCCGTACGGGGCGCCCGGCGCGTTCGAGGTCGCGATCGAGCAGCTGGCGGACCCGCTCACCGACCCCCTTCCGGGCACGGTCCCCGCTCCGGTCCCCACGGCCCCCGGCCGTACACCTCCCGCCCCCGGCCACACCGTGCCGGCCGCCCCCACCGCCGGGCCGCAGGCCGGGCCGGGACAGCAGTGGCCCGGCCACCACCAGTACGCGGGGGACGGGTCCGCCGGGTACGCGCAGCAGTGGCAGGGCACGGCCCAGGGCGGCTACGACGGCACGCGGCAGCGGCAGCCGTACGCGGAGCAGCCGACGACGGCCATGCCGGCCACCCCGGCCTTCCAGGAGCCCACGCCGCCCTACGGGGCCTCCGCGGCTGCGCCTCCGTACGCGGCGCCCGCGGCGCCGTCCGCGCCCGTGTACGGGGCCACCACGGCCTCCCCCGGGCCGGCCGCCGGCCCGGCCCACGGCGTACCTCCGACGGCGGCCCGGCCGCTGGACGACGAGACCGTGGCGCTGCGGGCCTCGGAGGTCTCGCAGGCACGGCTCATGGCCGCGCCCGTGACGCGCGCGGACGCCGCGGACGATGTGGCGGCCGCGCCCGGGGGCCGTGCGGCCCGGCGCAAGGCCGCACGGCGCCATGGGCGCCACGGAGGAGCTCCGGAGTCCCTGGAGTCACAGACACCCCAGGAAGGGCCGCAGGAGGCCGCTGGGGCGCCGCTGAGCCGTGTCGCGGCCCGGCGTGCCGCCCAGGCGAGGAAGCCCGGTGCCGCGGTCGTGGTGAGCCGGATGATCGGCGAGGCCTTCATCACCACCGGCGTCCTGATGTTGCTGTTCGTGACCTACCAGCTGTGGTGGTCGAACGTGCGGGCGCACCAGCAGGCCGGCAGCGCCGCGCACCACCTCCAGGAGGACTGGGCGAGCGGCAGGCGGAGTCCGGGGACGTTCGAGCCGGGGCAGGGCTTCGCCATCCTGCACATCCCGAAGCTGGACGTCGTCGCGCCGATCGCGGAGGGCACGAGCAAGACGAAGGTGCTTGACCGCGGCATGGTGGGCCACTACGGCGAGGGCAGCCTCAAGACGGCGATGCCGGACGCCAAGACGGGCAACTTCGGTCTCGCGGGCCACCGCAACACACACGGTGAACCGTTCCGCTACATCAACCGCCTCAAGCCGGGCGACTCGATCGTCGTCGAGACGCAGGACGACTACTTCGTCTACAAGATGGCGTCGATCCTGCCGGTGACGTCTCCTTCGAACACAAGTGTGCTGGCCCCCGTCCCCAAGGGGTCCGGCTTCACGGGGCCCGGCCGCTACATCACCCTGACCACCTGCACGCCGGAATTCACCAGCAAATACCGGATGATCGTGTGGGGCAAGATGGTCGAGGAACGCCCGCGCAGCAAGGGCAAGCCGGACGCTCTCGTCGGGGGGTAGGCGCATCCAGCGGTGCGCTGCCGGCCCCTCGGGCGAAGAACACGCGAGACAACCTGAGACAGACCAGACGGGGCAGATGCACAGTGGCAGCGAGGACCGACCACGACGAGCGCACCGACGCCGACGCCGAGGCGCCCGCACCGAAACGGCGTGGTCCCGGCCGGGTCGCGATGGCGGTCAGTGTCTTCGGTGAACTCCTCATCACCGCGGGCCTGGTGCTCGGTCTCTTCGTCGTCTACTCGCTGTGGTGGACGAACGTCGTCGCGGACCGGGCGGCGCACCAGCGGGGCGACAAGGTCCGCGACAACTGGGCGGCGGCGGACAACGGCCCCGGCGCGCTGGACACCAAGGACGGCATCGGCTTCCTGCACGTCCCGTCCATGAAGAACGGTGAGGTGCTCGTCGAGAAGGGCACCTCCACGGAGATCCTCAACGACGGCGTCGCCGGCTACTACACGGACCCCGTCAAGTCGTCCCTGCCGATGACCGGCAAGGACGGGAACTTCACGCTCGCCGCGCACCGCGACGGCCACGGCGCCAAGTTCCACAACATCGACAAGGTGGAGAAGGGCGACCCGATCGTCTTCGAGACCAAGGACAAGTGGTACGTCTACAAGGTCTTCGGCATCCTCCCGGAGACCTCGAAGTACAACGTCAAGGTCCTGGGCGCGGTCCCCAAGGAGTCCGGCAAGAAGAAGCCGGGCCACTACATCACCCTGACGACCTGCACGCCGGTCTACACGTCCCGCTACCGCTACGTCGTCTGGGGCGAGCTGGAGCGCGTCGACAAGGTGGACAGCGCGCGGACACCGCCGAAGGAACTGGGCTGAGCCCACGTACCGCGGCCCGCGGACCAGGCGGACCAGGCGGACCAGGCGGACGAGGCGGACCAGGCGGGTCGCCGGTGCTCCCGAGCCCGTAGCGCGCGGGCGGCCGTCCCGGCTGAGCGGCGCGCACACGACGGATCCCCGGCACCTCTTCACGAGGTACCGGGGATCCGTCGTACGGGAGGGGCGGCGACGGCCCCGCGGAGCACCTATCCGGTGACGCCGCCGAAGAAGTTGGTGCCGCCGTCGTTCCCGCCGTTGTTCCCGTTCCCGCCGATGGTGGTCAGGATGATCGCCGCGTTCGGGTCCGCCTGGCCCTGCTGCGGGTTCTGTGCGATGACGCGGGCGTTGTCGTTCTGATCGCCCTGCACCTGGATGTTGTTGAAGCCGTTCTGCTGAAGGATCTGCCTGGCTTGCTGAAGGGTCCGGCCCGTGACGTTCGGGATGTCCTTCTGCGGGTTCGGGGCCTTCTTGCCGATCTGGATGTTCACCGTGGAGTTCTTGTCGGCCGAGCTGCCCGCCTGCGGAGAGGTCGAGACGACCTTGCCGACCTGGGCGTCGTCCGCGGTCTCCACGTCGGTGCAGTTGCCGACCAGGTTGTTCGCGGTCATCTGCGCCTTGGCCGCGTCACAGGTCTGACCCGTCACGTCCGGCACGGTGGACTTCTCCTGCGCCTTGGCGATGGTGAGGGTGATCGTCGAACCCTTCTGCACCTCGGAACCGAGCTTCGGGTCCTGGTCCAGGACCGTGTTCGGGTCCTCCGTGGAGGTCTGGGTCTTCGTCTTGACCTGGAACCGGTAGCCGTCGCCCTCGAGCTTCGCCTTGGCGTCGTCGAGGCTCTGGCCGGTCACGCCGGGCACGACCACCTTCGGCGCGCCTGTCGAGACGACCAGGTCGACGGTGTCGCCCTTCTTGACGTCCGCGCCGGCCTTCGGGTCCTGGTCGCACACGCTGCCCTTGGGCTGGGCCTCGCACGGCTTCTTGGTGGTCGTCACCGTCAGTTCGACGTTGGCGGCCATCGCCTTGGCGTCGCCCAGGGTCTGGCCGACGAAGTTCGGGGCCGCGAAGGGCTTGTTGCCGTCGCTGCTGCCGCTGAAGGCCCACTTGCCGATCAGGATCGCGCCGATGAGGACCAGGACTCCCGCCACGACCAGCAGGATCGTCGAGGTGTTCGACTTCTTCTGCTGGCGGCGCCGGGGCGGACGGTCGTCGTAGCCGGCGAATCCGCCGTCGTCCGGGTTCATCGGGGGAAGCATGGAGGTGGCCTGGGCGTCCGTGGAGCGCAGGGCCGTGGTGGCCTGGTCGTCCGGGTAGCCGCCGTAGCCGACCGAGCCCATGGCGGCGGTCGCCGCGACCGGCTGGCCGTCGAGGCAGGCCTCGATGTCCTGCCGCATCTCGTCGGCGGACTGGTACCGGTAGTCCGGGTCCTTGACGAGCGCCTTCAGCACGATCGCGTCCATCTCGGGCGTGATCTCCGGGTCGAAGACGCTCGGCGGCTGCGGCTCCTCCCGTACGTGCTGGTAGGCGACCGCGACCGGCGAGTCGCCCACGAACGGCGGGCGGACCGTCAGCAGCTCGTAGAGGAGGCAGCCGGTCGAGTAGAGGTCGCTTCGCGCGTCCACCTGCTCGCCCTTGGCCTGCTCCGGGGAGAGGTACTGGGCGGTGCCGATGACCGCGGCCGTCTGCGTCATCGTCATGCCGGAGTCGCCCATGGCGCGGGCGATGCCGAAGTCCATCACCTTGACCTGGCCGTTGCGCGTCAGCATGACGTTCGCGGGCTTGATGTCGCGGTGGACGATCCCGGCCCGGTGGGAGTACTCCAGGGCCTGGAGGATCCCGATGGTCATCTCCATGGACCGCTCGGGCAGCAGTCTGCGTCCCGAGTGGAGCAGCTCACGCAGCGTGGAGCCGTCCACGTACTCCATCACGATGTACGGGATGGAGATGCCCTCGATGTAGTCCTCACCCGTGTCGTACACGGCGACGATCGCGGGATGGTTGAGCGAGGCGGCCGACTGGGCCTCCCGGCGGAACCGGGCCTGGAACGACGGGTCGCGTGCGAGGTCCGCCCGCAGCGTCTTCACCGCCACGGTGCGGCCGAGCCGGGTGTCATGGGCGAGATGGACCTCCGCCATGCCACCACGGCCGAGCACCTGGCCCAGCTCGTACCGGCCGCCGAGGCGACGCGGCTCTTCCATAGCTACCTACCAGCCCTCTCCGTCGATCCCGACCGCACACATGTGTGGTCCGGCGGTGTGCCGTCCGGGCATACCGTACCCGGATCGACTTGTGTGACCTGGCCGAGCCCGTCACCCGATACAGGACCGGTATCGCAACGTGCACCGATGTGAAGGGGACGTGACAGGGGTCACTTCTTGCTGTCGATTACTGCCTTCATCACACTCTTGGCGATCGGGGCGGCGAGACCACCACCGGAGATGTCGTCCCGGTTGGCGCTCTCGTCCTCGACCACCACGGCGACGGCGACCGGAGAGCTGCCGTCGGCCAGCTTCGCGTACGAGATGAACCATGCGTACGGATTCGCGCTGTTGGCCACACCGTGCTGGGCGGTACCGGTCTTGCCGCCCACCGTGACGCCGTTCTCGTTGATCTTGGCGTTGGTGCCGGTGCCCTCGTTGACGACCGTCTCCATCATCGACTGAAGGATCTGGGCGTTGTCCTTGGAGAGCGGCTCGCTCAGCTTCTGCGGCTCGGTCTGCGAGATGACGTCCAGGTTCGGGGCCTGGAGCTTGTCGACCATGTACGGCTTCATGAGCGTGCCGTCGTTGGCGACCGCCGAGGCGACCATCGCCATCTGGAGCGGGGTCGCGGCGGTCTCGAACTGGCCGATGGAGCTGAGCGCCGTCTGCGGCTTGTCCATCGACTTGGGGAAGACGGAGGCGTTCGAGCGGACCGGCGTGAACTGCTGGGCGTTGAAGCCGAACTTCTCGGCCTCCGACAGCATCTTGTCCTTGCCGAGGTCGGCGCCGATCTTGCCGAAGACGGTGTTGCAGGAGTAGCGGAGCGCGATGCGCATGGTCGCGTTCTTGCAGGGGATGCTGCCCTCGTTCTTCAGCTCGGTCCTGGTGTCCGGCAGGGTGTAGGGCAGCGGTGAGTCCGTCTTCTGGTCCGCGGACGAGTACAGCCCGTCCTGGAGCGCCGCCGCCGCCGTGACCACCTTGAAGGTGGAGCCCGGCGGGTAGGTCTCGCGCAGCGCCCGGTTGAGCAGCGGGTCGTCGGGGTTGTTCTTCTTCAGCAGCTTGTTCCAGGCGCTGCTGTCCGTCGTGGTGGAGTTCCCGGCGAAGGTCGACGGGTCGTACGACGGGGTCGAGGCCAGCGCCAGGATCGCGCCGGTCTTCGGGTCGATCGCCGCGACGGCGCCCTTGCCCTGCTTCAGGAGGCCCTGGTACGCGGCCTTCTGCGCGGCGGCGTTGAGGGTGGTGACGACGTTGCCGCCCTGCTTCTTCTTGCCCGTGAGCATGTCGAGGGTGTTGCGGAAGAACAGCCGGTCGTCGTTGCCGGTGAGGATGCCGTCCTCGATGCTCTCCAGCTGGGTGGCTCCGAAGGCCTGGGAGGCGTACCCGGTGACGGGCGCCCACATCGCGCCGTCCTTGTAGGTGCGCTTGTACTCGAAGTCGTTGATGCCGTTCTTGGCCGACTTGGAGGCCCCGGTGATCGGGTTGCCGTCGACGATGATGTCGCCGCGCGGAGTGGCGTACCGCTCGATGGCGACGCGGCGGTTGTGCGTGTCGGTCCGCAGGCTGTCCGCCTGGACGTACTGGATGTAGTTGTCGCGGATGAGCAGGGCGAGGACGAGGAGTCCGCAGAAGATCGCGATCCGGCGCAGGGGCTTGTTCACGGGCGGACCACCTGGGTCATCTCGGCGTCGGGGCTGGGTGCGGGTGCGGGGGCCGGGCGGCGGGCGGTGTCGCTGATCCTGATGAGGATGCCCATCAGCGCCCAGTTGGCGATGACGGAGGAGCCTCCGTAGGCCAGGAACGGCATGGTCATACCGGTGAGAGGGATCAGGCCCATGACGCCGCCCGCGACGACGAAGACCTGGAGCGCGAAGCCGCCGGAGAGACCGACGGCGAGGAGCTTGCCGAACGGGTCGCGGGCCGCGAGCGCCGTACGGATGCCGCGCTCCGCGATCAGGCCGTAGAGGACCAGGATCGCCATGATCCCCGCCAGGCCCAGTTCCTCGCCGAAGCTGGCGAGGATGAAGTCGGAGTTGGCGGCGAACCGGATGAGCTCGGAGTGGCCCTGGCCCCATCCGGTGCCGAGCGTGCCGCCGGAGCCGAAGGCCCACAGGGCCTGCATGGCCTGCTCGGAGTGGAGGATGCCGTCGTGGGTTCCGGCCTGGCTGAGCTTGTACTCGTGCAGCGGGTTGAGCCAGGCCTGGACACGCGTCTGGATGTGCGGTTCGAAGCTCGCCACGCCCACGGCGCCGACCGCCGACATCAGCAGACCGAAGACGATCCAGCTGGTCCGCTCCGTCGCGACGTACAGCATGATCACGAACATGCCGAAGAACAGCAGCGAGGTACCGAGGTCGGTCTCGAAGACCAGGATCAGGATGGAGACGAACCAGACCACCAGGATCGGGCCGAGGTCGCGTCCGCGCGGCAGGTAGAGGCCCATGAAGCGGCGGCTGGCGAGGGCCAGCGCGTCGCGCTTGACCATCAGGTAGCCGGCGAAGAAGACCGCGAGGATGATCTTCGCGAACTCGCCGGGCTGGAGGGTGCCCAGACCGGGGATCGAGATCCAGATCTTGGCGCCGTAGATGTTGGCCCCTAGGCCCGGAACCAGCGGCAGCAGGAGCAGGATCAGGGCGCCGAACATGGAGATGTAGGTGTAGCGCTGAAGGACACGGTGGTCCTTGAGGAAGATCAGCACGGCGACGAGCAGGCCGATGCCCAGCGCCGTGTACATCAGCTGGCGGGGCGCGGCGGGAGCGAAATTGGGCAGCGACCTGAGCAGCTTGGACTGGTCGAGGCGCCAGATCATCACCAGGCCGAGGCCGTTGAGCAGCGTCGCCAGCGGCAGCAGCAGCGGGTCGGCGTAAGGGGCGAACTTGCGCACCGCGAGATGGCCGACGCCGGCGAGCAGGCCGAGTCCGAGGCCGTAGCTCAGCAGGCCGGGCGGCACCGAGTCGTTGATGGCCAGGCCCACGTTGGCGTAGGCGAAGACAGGGATGACGACGGCGAACACCAACAGTGCGAGCTCGGTGTTGCGCCGGCTCGGCGTGCCGATCGAGCCGATCGTCGACGTGTGGTGCGTCGGCGTGTTCGTACTACTGCTCATGGTGTGACAGGGCCCCTCACGGCTTCTTACTGCTTACCGCACAGCGAGACCAGCTTCTGCTCCTCGTCGGAGAGGCTGGGGCCGGGTGTGGGAGTGGGTGCGGTCTTGGACGGGTTGGACGACGGTGAACTCGACGAGTTCGGTGTCGGCGTCGGGCTGGACGTGGCCTTGGACGTCAGAGAGGTGGTTGTGGTTCCCGTGGTCCCACCTGCCTCGCCCGTACCGGTCTTGCCGTTGTTCTGCGTTCCGGCGGCGCGGCGCTCGGAGTCCTTCCTGCACGCGGACGCCTGCACGGCGAGCTCGTCGATCTTGGACCGGGCGTCGCTGAGACCGCCCTCCGCGATCGTGGCCTTGACCTGCTTCTGCTGGTACGGCGGCAGGTACTTGAGTTCGATCTCGGGGTGGTCCTTCTCCACCTTCGAGAGCGAGACCCAGGCCAGGTCCTGGCTGATACCGCGGTACAGCGCGACGTGCTTGCCGTTGCTGCCGACGTAGTACTGCGTCTGCGTCCAGCGGTAACCGCCGTACGCGCCGCCGCCGATGACGGCGAGCGCGAGCACGGAGTAGAAGGATCTCTTCAGCCACTTGCGTCCGCCGCGCGGCTTGACGAAGTCCTCGTCCGAGTAGTCGGCGAAGCCGCCCGTGGGGGCGTAGCCGTCGGAGTCGCCGCTGCCGGGCGGTCCGAACTCGCCGCCACCGCCCTGTCCGGGGACCGGACGGCCGAGACCGGAGGCGCGGCCCGCGGGGGTCTGCATGGCGCCGTTGTCGTGCAGCTGGTGCTGGTTCTCGGCGACCGCGCCCACCACGACGGGGGTGTCGGAGAGCTGGGCGGCGAGGGTGTCGCCGGAGTCGATGTCGAGGACGTCGGCGACGATGACGGTGATGTTGTCGGGGCCGCCGCCGCGCAGCGCGAGCTCGATGAGGTTCTGGACGGTCTCCTGCGGGCCCTGGTAGCTGGCGAGGGTGTCCTCCATCGTCTGGTGCGAGACGACGCCGGAGAGTCCGTCGGAGCAGATCAGGTAGCGGTCGCCGGCCCGGACCTCACGGATGGAGAGATCCGGCTCGACGTGGTCGCCACTGCCCAGCGCGCGCATCAGCAGGGAGCGCTGCGGGTGGGTGGTGGCCTCCTCCTCGGTGATGCGGCCCTCGTCGACGAGCCGCTGCACCCAGGTGTGGTCCTGGGTGATCTGCGTGAGGACGCCGTCCCGGAGCAGATAGGCGCGGGAGTCGCCGACGTGCACGAGACCGAGGCGCTGGCCGGTCCACAGGAGCGCGGTGAGGGTGGTCCCCATGCCCTCCAGCTGGGGGTCCTCCTCGACCATCATCCTGAGCTGGTCGTTGGCACGCTGGACGGCGGTGCCGAGCGAGGTGAGGATGTCGGAGCCGGGCACGTCGTCGTCGAGCGCCACGATGGTGGAGATCACCTCGGAGGAGGCGACCTCACCGGCGGCCTGGCCGCCCATTCCGTCGGCGATCGCGAGCAGCCGGGGACCGGCGTAACCGGAGTCCTCGTTGCCCTCGCGGATCATGCCTTTGTGCGATCCGGCGGCGAAGCGCAGTGACAGACTCATGCGCACCTCGCCCGTCGGCTCCGGGTACATCCGCACGGTGCCCACCCTCCGGTCGGGAGCGCGCCGGGGTCCTTCGTGTGGACCGCCGCTGCGTGCTCGCTCCGCTCGCTCATTGTCGTACTACTTCCGCAGCTCGATGACGGTCTTGCCGATGCGGATCGGCGCACCCAGCGGGATCGGCGTGGGAGTCGTCAGTCGGCTCCGGTCGAGATACGTGCCGTTGGTGGAGCCGAGATCCTCGACGATCCACTGGCCGTCCCGGTCCGGGTAGATCCTGGCATGGCGGCTGGACGCGTAGTCGTCGTCCAGCACGATGGTGCTGTCGTGCGCGCGCCCGAGCGTGATGGTCTGCCCCTGGAGCGCGACCGTCGTGCCCGTGAGGGTGCCCTCGGAGACGACGAGTTTGGTGGGGGCGCCGCGGCGCTGGCGTCCGCCGCCGCCGCTCGGCGCCGCCTGCTGGCGCTGGGGCGGTGGTGCCGCCGCAGCCTGGCGCGCGGCCTGTTGCGGCCTTGCGGCGTCCCTGCGCGAGCCGCGCTGTGTGACACGCGTTCCGAACAGGTCGCTGCGGATGACCTGCACGGCCACGATCACGAACAGCCACAGTACGGCCAGGAAACCCAGCCGCATGACCGTGAGGGTCAGCTCTGACATTGCCCCCGCTTCACCCTTCGGCTTGCCGGTAAATGATGGTGGTGCTGCCCACGACGATCCGCGAGCCGTCGCGGAGCGTAGCGCGGGTGGTGTGCTGCCCGTCCACCACGATGCCGTTGGTGGACCCGAGATCCTGGATCGTCGAGGGCGTTCCGGTCCGGATCTCACAGTGCCGGCGGGATACGCCGGGGTCGTCGATCCGCACGTCGGCTTCGGTGCTGCGGCCCAGCACCAGCGTCGGGCGGGAGATCTGGTGGCGTGCGCCGTTGATCTCGACCCAGTGCCGCATACGGCCACCGGGTGCCGGGCCCGCGGCCGGGCCGGGCCGCTGTCCCATGGGCGAGGGCCCCGGGCGTCCGGGCGGCGGCGCGGACGGCATGGGCGGAGCGGCCGCCGGCGGGTAGCCGTAGCCGCCCTGGCCGCGCGGGGCGGCCGGAGGGGGGCCCGCGGGGGCGCGCTCCGGCGCCTGCTGGTCGGTGGAGGAGGCGAGCGTACGGCTGCGCACCCGGTACAGACCGGTGTCGAGGTCGTCCGCCTTCTCCAGATGGACCTTGATCGGGCCCATGAAGGTGTAGCGCTGCTGCTTGGCGTAGTCGCGCACCATGCCGGCGAGCTCGTCGCCGAGCTGGCCCGAGTACGGGCTGAGGCGCTCGAAGTCCGGTGTGCTCAGCTCCACGATGAAGTCGTTCGGTACGACGGTCCGCTCGCGGTTCCAGATCGTGGCGTTGTTGTCGCACTCGCGCTGCAGCGCTCCGGCGATCTCCACGGGCTGGACCTCGGACTTGAACACCTTGGCGAAGGTGCCGTTGACCAGACCTTCGAGACGCTGCTCGAATTTCTTCAGGACTCCCATGGGGCACCTCCTCCTTCGTAGCCGTCCTGGTACTGCGTGCTGCCTGTGCCGTACTGCGCACGGCCCGCCGCGTCGTACGGTCGGCCGCTGTCGTCCTGGTCGTGCTGGTACTGCTTACTGATCGTATCCACGCGCCGGGAAATCGGCTGGTTCCCCCTGTCGGCCCGGTCGACGGTTGTCGACACCTTCCGAGGTCCCCTCCCGAAGTTCCCTGCGAGGCGCCCTTTCGAACTCTTCCTCGCACTACTCCTGCCAAGGATCGTAGAGGCGGCCCGGGACCAGTGTCCCGCACCCGACTGTGCACCCCGTCCTGCTCCTGGGGAGATGGCCTGGACCGGTACGAGGTTGATACGTGAACCGGTTCTCGTCGATACGTGCGGTGGGGCCGACGTGCTCGGACCCCGGCGTGCGGGGGGGCGGCCCGGGCCCCGGGGCCCCCGGGGCCGCCGGAAAGCGATGTGAATCCGCCCCTGCCACCGTGCTAATCTTCTGCATGTCGGAAGGGGCCGCACCACTCGGTGGGGCACCGGAGGACACACCCAATGCGCGGGTGGCGGAATAGGCAGACGCGCTGGATTCAGGTTCCAGTGCCCGAAAGGGCGTGGGGGTTCAACTCCCCCCTCGCGCACCAGTGAAGAGGGCCCATCGTGATCACGATGGGTCCTCTTCCGTATGCCCGGTACCCGGGGCGATACGCGGTCCCGGTCCGAGTGTGTTCTGTCTCTCAATTTTTTCTCGGGCCGCCCGGGGCGGGGTCTCAGGGATGCCGGCGCAGGGGGAGATGGATCTCCAGCAGGGTGCCGGCGGGGGTGCCCGGGGTGACGCGCGCGCGACCGCCGAGGTCGTCGATCCGGTCGGTCAGGGAGCGCAGGGCCTCGGTGGAGCCGGCCGCGGGTCCGCGGCCGTCGTCGGTCACCTTCGCGTAGAGCCAGCGCCGGGTGACGCGTACGACGGTGTCCACCCGTCGCGCGCCCGAGCGGGCCAAGCGGTCGCGCAGGGCCTCACGCAGGGCGAGGAAGGCCTCCTCCCGGTAGCGCTCGGAGAGGGCCCGCTCGTCCCCGACGACCTCGACGGAGGTCCGGACACCGAGACCGGCGCGCGGGCGGGGGCCCGCGAGGAAGGCCTCCAGGGCCTCGCGCAGAGGTGGCAGGTCGGCCCGGTGGCGCAGGCCGCCGATGAGCGCCTGGTTCTGCCGGGCCGCTTCCGCCAACGCCCGCTGGGCCGTGGCGAGATGGGCGCCGAGGTGGTCCGGGGAACCGGCGGGGCCCGAGGTTCCCGGAGGGTCCTGGGCGGCGGCTTCGAGGCTGAGGCGGGCCGTGGACAGGGCGCCGCCCAGTTCGTCGTGGAGCTGCCGGGCCAGCCTGCGGCGCTCCCCGCGGCCGTCGTCGCCGGACCACGCCCCCTCCCCGCTGTCCCGGACCACCTCGCCGAGGCGCCGGACCACCGCGACCGCGCGGGGCAGCGCGCTCTCCCGGTGCGCGATGCCGTGCTCCAGGACGTGCAGCAGGGCGCACTCCAGGAGCAGCGCGACGGCGGACGCCACCTGGTGGGGGGAGGCCGCCGGCGGGGCGACGGGGGCGGGCCACGTGTCCGCGGCGGGGGGTGCGGAGGTGGTCGGTGCGGCGTCCGCGGCACGCGCCAGGACGGTGCGGGCGAACTCCGTCAGCGTGCCGCGCAGCGCCGGCACCTCCGCCTCGGCGGGGGCGAGTACCGCGGACAGGCGGGCGGTGAAGCGGTCGAGGACGGCGTCGGTCTCCCAGATCCCCAGGGTGTCGCCGGCCGGGCCGCCGGCGGGGCCGCCGCGCGGGGACATCCGGGCCGCCGCACGGACCAGGCCCTCGTGCAGGGCTTCGCCGAACCCGCTGCCGACGACCGGCGCGGCGGCGGGAGCGGAGGCGGCAACGGAAGCGGCCACGGGGGCCGGGGCGGGGACGGTCGTGCTGCTCATCGGACTCCTCAACGCTCGGGTGACGCTCGGGTGCCGGGCAACGGGGCCATCGCCAACGTAACAAACAGACTTGTCTGATTGTCAAGGGTCGACTGGCTCCCGAGGCGGGCTGTGCCCACGGGATCGCCCTGCCGTCAAGAGGCAGGTCATGGCCAAGAGCAGCAGAATGTATGGGGATTGGATGGAGGTCTGCGTTCACAGGGCTGTCGACTAAAACAGGCATGGTTGTATGATTCCGGTTGTTGCTGGCGCCCCCGGGCACCCGCGCGCTCCTTCATGCCAAGCGCAGGAATAGGCAGGTGCAGCCTGATGCAGACCCGGTCCGAACAGACCCGTCAGGCTCTCGTCCGTGCCGCGGCGGAACTGATAGCGAACGGCCGGCTCGCCGATGCGGGACTGGTCAACATCTGCCGCCGGGCCGGAGTGAGCCGGGGGGCTCTCTACCACCACTTCTCCTCCATCGCGGAGTTGAACGCCGCCGTCTACGAGCGGGCGCACGAGCGGGTCGTCGCGCTCGTGGACGAGGCCTTCGGCGGCGGCCCCGTGGAGGACGCTCCCGAGCGCCTCCTGATCGCCTTCTGCGAGGCCCTGCGGACGGAGGAACTCGTCCGGGCCGGCATCCAGTTGGCGGTGGACGGGTCGGCCGGCCCGCCACGGCTGCGCGACGACGTGCTGACGCTCGTGCGCGGGCGCGTCGCGGACACGCACCGGGACGCCGTGCCCGCGCCGGAGGATCTCGCCGACCTCGCCGTGGTGGTCGCCGCGGGGCTGGAGACCCTGGGGCACACCGACGCCGAGTGGTGGGACGCCAAGACGTCCAAGAGGCTGTGGGCGCTGTTGCGACCGTTGTTCTCGGTCGGGGTCGCGGGAGTCGTGGGGGCCGGACGGCCGGGGGAGCGGGGGAAGCAGGAGCGGGTCTGAGGCGTTTCCGCGGGCCGTGCCCGGCGCGGGCGGAGCCGTGTCAGCCGGCGATCAGGGGCCGGTCCGCGTTCTCGTGGCCCGTGCGGCGGAGCCCCGGCACGGTCGTGGACGGGGCGCGGCGGGGCGTCGATGGTGTGCGGTACGGGTGGGGAGCGCGCCGGGAGTCTCGGGGCGCGTGTGTGCGCGTGCGCGGGTGCCGGGGCGGTGGTCGCGTCCGGGGCACCTGGGGTGCGGGGCGCGGGCGGGTTCCGGGCCCGGGCGGCGGCTTGGGGGTGCCTGGCCGCTCGGCGGGGTTCCGCGGGAGCCGGCGGGGCTCAGACGTCCTCGGGCGCCGCGGTCGTGACGGTGCGCAGGCGGCCGAGCAGGCCGGGAGTGGCCAGGCCGGGCAGCACGAAACGCCAGAACGCGCCGATGCGTTCGGGCAGGTCCGCGCGGTTGCTGTACACCTGCGACATCAACTGCAGCCCGGTGAAGGCGCCGACGATGGTCGAGGTGGCTTCCTTGATGTCCACGCCGGGCAGGATCTCGCCCTGCTCCTCGGCCTGCCGCAGCAGCGTCAGGATGGCCGCGCCGGACTGCTCGTACGCGGTCTGCGGCGGGCGGGAGAAGGACGTCTGCTCGACCGCGAGCCGCACGCTCGCGCGCAGTACCGGGTCGTGCTGGAGGCGCTGGGCGAACTCCAGGGTCAGGTCGATGACGGCCTGGAGCTTCACGGCCCGGTCCGGCACCACGAGTGCCTCGCTGTGCGCGGTCACCAGGGCCACCGCGATCGCTTCCTTGGAGGGGAAGTGGTGGTACAGCGCGCCTCGAGTGAGACCCGTCCGGGCCAGGATGTCGTTGGTGCTCGCCGCGTCGTAGCCGCGCTCGTCGAACACCCGGGCCGCGGACTCCAGGATCGAGTGCCTCGACCTCGTTCCGCGCTCTTGTGTGGCCATGCCAGGTCCTTGCTCTCGCCCGCTGGAATTTTACCGACTGGTCTGTATTGTATCGGCAAGGCGGCACGCCGCCAGGGGGCGGGAGTATTCGCTTCCGGTTCGGCTCGGTTTTCGGTCGGTCCGAGCGGGGTCCTTCAGCGTCCCTTCAGCGTTCCTTCAGCGGTCGTCGGGCGGGCCGTGCGGGGTGGCCCGTGGGGCGGTCCCGGGGTACCCCCGGGCGGTCGCGGCCGACCGCCCGGGACTACGGATGGCCGAGCCGGAAGCCGACCCCCCGGACGGTGATGATCCAGCCGCTCGAACCGAGCTTGCCGCGCAGGCTGCTGACGTGGGTGTCGATGGTGCGGCCGCGGTGGGACCAGGTGTCGTCCCAGACCTGCGCCATGAGCTGGCGGCGCGGCATCACGGTGCCGGGCTGCGAGGCCAGCAGGTGGAGCAGGTCGAACTCCTTGCGGGTCAGGTCCACCGGCTCCCCGTCCAGCGTGGCCACCCGGGTGCCGACATCGATGCGCAGCGGCCCGTGGGTGATGACCTGGGCGGACGCCGGCTGGTGCCGTACCCGGCGCATCACCGCCTCCATCCGGGCCAGCAACTCACGGAAGCCGTACGGCTTGACCAGGTAGTCGTCGGATCCGGCCTGCAGCCCGAGCACCCGGTCGAGCTCCGAGCCGCGCGCGGTGACGGCTATGACCGGGGTGTCGCAGACCGCCCGGATGCCCCGGCACACCTCCAGCCCGTCCAGGTCGGGCAGGTCGAGGTCGAGCAGCAGGAGATCGGCGTCGCGGTGCGCCTGGAGCGCCTTGGTGCCGGTGGCCACGCTCTGCGCGGCGTACCCCTGCCGCAGCAGGCCCTGGACCAGGGAGTCGGCGGCCCTGGCGTCGTTCTCCACGACCAGGACGCGCAGGGCGCCGGCCGGCGGGCCGGGGTGGTCGGTGGCAGCGTGTGCCGCAACCGGCCGCCCGGGGTGGGGAATCGTGGGGCGGTGCGGGAGATTGCGCTGCGATCGGACGTCGAGTAGATCCACGGCTTGCCGATTCATCTGCTCCTCCTGAGGCACAGTCTCGTCATCACGGAACGGACTGCTGAACGCTCACCTTGAGGACGATAGCAAACAGACTTGTCTGATTGTCAACGTGTTCTTGGTCCCCCGCGCGTCGGCCCTCGTCGTCTCCTGAGAGCCTCGTCTGACCTGCGTGGATGTGCGCTTCTCCGCCATTCCAAGGTCATGTTTTCGAGAGGTCACCGCCGACCGTCGAGCCCTGTCGGGCCGGGCTTCACGGCTCTAACCGTGCAGGTCTGCACGGTTTCGACGAGTCGGTGGCGCAAGTGGCGCGATCGTGCCGTACCGACCGGTAACGACGGCCTGAACCTAGAGGGATACTAAAGCTTTACTTGAAGAACCGAACAGACATGTCTGTATCTTGTGCGAGCAAGAGAACGTCGGCCACGGGGGGTGGCTGCCGACCGTACGGATTGCTGCCCCCTGCTCGGAAACAGACAGGAGTGCCGTACATGTCGTACACCACCTCCACCCGTGTGTCCGTCGAAAGCGACGTCGCGACGGTGGCCACGAGGGCCCCACGAGGCACCGCGAGGACTCTGCAACCCCGGCTGACCACGACGGTCCCGCGTGAGTACGTCCATCGCGCCGCCGTCTCCGAAGTGCTGCTGACCGGCTGGGAAGCCGCCGCCGAACCCACCGGGCCCGACCGCCGCGACGTCTTCGACGTCAGCGCCCAATGGCCGCGCAGCCACTCGTTCTTCACCCAGTCCGGCGGCTATCAGGACCCGATGCTGCTGATCGAGTCCGTCCGTCAGATCGGCTCCCTGCTCGCGCACGCCGAGTTCGGCGTCCCCTTCGGGCACCAGTTCCTGATGTGGGACATGTCGTTCAGCACCGCCCCCGAACTCCTCGTCGCGGACGCCGTGCCCACCGAGGTCGAACTGCGCACCGTCTGCCGCGACATCGTCCGCCGGGGCCGGGTGCTCGGCGGGATGCGCTACGACGTCACCGTGCTGCGCGACGGAGAGGCCCTGGCCACCGGGGGCGCCGCGTTCAGCTGCACCAGTCCGGCAGTCCACCGCAGGCTGCGCGCCGGCCGCCCCACCACCACCGACCGGGTCGCGCCGCCGGGGATAGATCCCGCCGCCGTGGGCCACTCCGGCGACCGGCATGTGCTGCTCGCCGAGCCGGGGCCTGCGGCCGGCCCCGGTGACCGCTGGGAACTGCGCGTCGACACCGCCCACCCCACCTTCTTCGACCACCCCGTCGACCACATACCGGGCATGGTCCTGCTGGAGGCGGCCCGGCAGGCCGCCCTCGTCTCGTCGGGCATGCCCGACGCGCTGCTGCTGGGCCTCAAGAGCAACTTCGCGCGCTACGCCGAGTTCGACGCCCCCTGCTGGATCGAACCGCGGGTCGAACCGCACGGCAGCGACGGCGGCGTACTGGTGCGGGTGCGCGGTACGCAGCACGCTGAGACGGTCTTCACCGCCGAGCTCGTCCTGAGCCCGCGCGGCCGTTGAACCCGTCCACCGTCCGGGCCCCTTGGCGAGCGTCCCATCCCGAGGAGAGTGTTCCGTGCCCACCCTTCTGATCACCGGCGCGGCCGGCTTCGTCGGCGGCCATGTCACCCGCGAAGCGGGGCGACGACCGGTCGAACTGCGGCTGATGTCGCACCGCAGCCCGCTGCCCGGTTCCGGCCCCCGGGTCGTACGGGCCGACCTGAGCGAACCCGCGTCCCTGCGCGGGGTGTGCGAGGGCGTCGACGTCCTGATCCACTGCGCCTCGCGGATCGGTGGGGACGTCGAGGCCAACGAGGCCGTCAACGCCCGCGGTACGGCGGCCCTCGTCGAGGAGGCGTGCCGCGCGGGGGTGGCGCGCATCGTCCAGCTCAGCACCGCCTCCGTCTACGGCCGCGGCACCTTCCGCGGCAGCAGGCCCGGAGAACTGACCCGCAATCCGGGCTCGCCCACCTCCCGGACCCGGGCCGCCGCCGAGGACGCCGTCCTCGCGGCCGGCGGCATCGTCCTGCGGCCGCACCTGGTGTACGGGGAGGGGGACGCGTGGGTGGTGCCGGGACTGGCCAGGATGCTGTCCACGCTGCCCGGCACGGTGGACGGCTGGCCCTCCCGTACGTCGGTGATCGCCGTGTCCGAGCTGGCCGGACTGCTGGTGGCGACCGCGCTGGCCCCCGCCGCCGACCTGACGGCCTCCGTCTATCACGCCGCCCACCCGGAGCCCGTCCGCGTGGACGCCCTGCTGCGCGCGGTGGCCGCCTGCGCCGGCGTCGGCCGGCCGGACCGGGATCTGACCGCCGACCAGGCCCGGGCGGTCCTGGAGGAACGCGGTGTGCCCGCGTCGGGGCTGGACATGTTCACCACCGACCACGTCTTCGACAGCGCCCCGCTCTGGTCCGATCTGCGCCGTGTTCCCGGCCCGGGGTTCGACACCGATTTCGCGCGGGCCGCGCCCTGGTACCGCAAGGTCCTGCGCTCCGACTGAGAATCGCCGCACCCCACCCGAAGGTCCCGCACTCCGACGGGCCCGACTTCCGGCAGCCCTGAAACTCTGTGGGAAGGCGGAAAGAAACCCCATGGAATGCTGGATTCCTTCCCTTTCCGGACCCGACGGTTCCGTCCGTCGGGTCCGGGTTTTTGACGCAGGCCTGACCTTTGTCTTTCCTCTTCCGCAAACTACTGCGCCGGGTCTGCGGATTCTGACCCAGTTCTGCAACGGACCGTATTGAAGGGGTGTGCACGCTCGAACAGTCTTGTGGCTCCGAGCGGAGTCAGGGGAGGTCCATCGTGCGCAAGGTGCTCATCGCCAACCGTGGCGAAATCGCTGTCCGCGTGGCCCGGGCGTGCCGGGATGCCGGGATCGCGAGCGTTGCCGTGTATGCGGAACCGGACCGGGACGCTGTGCATGTCCGAGCGGCGGACGAGGCGTTCGCGCTGGGCGGTGACACCCCGGCCACCAGTTATCTGGACATCGCGAAGGTCCTCAGGGCCGCCGGGGACTCGGGGGCGGACGCGGTCCATCCCGGGTACGGCTTCCTGTCGGAGAACGCGGAGTTCGCCCAGGCCGTCCTGGACGCCGGGCTGATCTGGATCGGTCCGCCGCCGCAGGCCATCCGTGACCTGGGGGACAAGGTCGCCGCCCGGCA